>CABQAC010000302.1 GCA_902462035.1 uncultured Eubacteriales bacterium | reverse complement strand
CGGTGTCGTATACGCCTTGTTCCAGCAATTCGCACAGCGAATAACGCTGCCGGGCGGTCGCGTCTAACTGGCGCAGCGCTTCCCGCAGCGCGGCGGGGGCAAAGCCGTTTTCGGACGGAACCGCGGGCGGCAGGGTCAGGCCGGCAAGAACGGGCGCCGCCGCCCTGCGGAACGCCTCCGTTACTGCGCTCAAATGGGAGCCGGCGCAGCATCCAGGGGTGGGGCACAGCAAATAGGCGGGCCCGCCTTTGGGAACCAGGCGCTGCATCGTCTTGCCGCATTTGGCGCAGCGGACCAGCCCGGCTAGGGGGTTTTGAATGGTTTTGTCCCGTCTGGCGGGCGGCGTCCCCCTCCGGCGCCGGAGCTCCTGAACCGTCTGAAATAATTCCTGGGAAATAATAGGCGGGTGAAGGCCCCTTGTTATGATCCATTCCGCGGGTGGAACGGGGCATACCGTGGCGCCGTCTTTTGTTTTCACCCGCTTCGTTTTGTTCCACACGATTTGGCCGCAGTAAACGGGATTTTGCAGTATGCCGTTTATCGCGCCCCGGCTGAACGTGTCCGAACGGCGCGGCTTGGCGCCCAGCGCGTTGATTTCCGCCGCAATGGCGGAGGTTCCTGCGCCCGCCGCGTACCGTTCGAACATATGGCGAACAAAAAAAGCCTCTTGTTCCACAACCCGCAGGGTGGGTTTGCGTTCTGCACAAGCCCGTTCGTAACCGTAGGGCGGGTTCGCGATGTAACCGCCGTCTTCCACAGTCCGGCGCAACCCCCGCTGCAGCCGTTTGTTGATGATCTTTAGTTCCCGGCGGGACAAAAAAGTTTTGAATTCCGTCAGTTCCTCGTCCAGCTCGTTGTTTAAATCGTAGGTTTTATCCGGCGTAATAATCCGCGTTCCGGAATATTTTAACGCTTCCAGAATGACGCCTTGGTCCCGCATGCCGCCTCTGCCCAGCCGGTCGATGTCCATGCACAGGACCGCGCCGTATGCGTTTTTTTCCACAGCCTGCAGCAGCCGGAGCATTTGGGGGCGGGCGTACAAACTTTCGCCGCTGACGACTTCCTCGTAAATGTCCCGTACCGTAAGGTTCTCGCGGGCGGCAAATTCCAGCAGGATTTTCCGGTGATTGCCAAGGGTTTCTTCCCGGGTGTCGTTTTGTTCCTCGGCCCGGGATTTTCGCAGATAAATGGCTGTTTCCATTCGTTGACGCCTCCTTTTGCCATTACCACAACATATGCGCGGCAGAGCGGGGGCAAGAACAGCCCGTGCAAAAACAGGCGGCGGGCCATATGGCCCGATTGAATTTTTGATAAAAGCTGGGAACGGATTGACAAATAAAGGAAAATAAGGTAATATAACACTATATCTTGTGGAAATGAAGGAGTACGCCATGAACACGGAGCAACAGTATCCCAATTTAAGCAGGGTGGCCAGGGAATTGACCCAAACGTCGGATCCCGCCCTCTTTTTAACGCTGTTATGCTCGGTGGTCGAAAGTGGCGCGCAGAATTTGAATGACGGCGACCAATACATCGGCCTGCCCAGGGGTCAGATCTTCCCCCTCTCGCAGCAGTCCAAGACGGGTCAATGATTCGATCAGCAAAGGAAAGATATCGTCGGGCGTTTGAGCCGGACCGGTTTGTGCCGGTCCGGCTTTTTGCTGTTCCGTTACGCCGCACAGGGCCGGAACCGTCGTTTGAAAATAGGCGGCAATGCGAATCATGGTATCGATCGGAATGCCCTTTTTGCTTTTTAGCCCATCGGTCAAGGTGGAAGGGGAAACGCCGACCTGTTCCGCCAGCTGGCGGATCGACAGGCGGTTTGCCCGCATCAGCGTTTTAATTTGTTCCGAGGACGCCTTGGCGTAATCCATACCCGTTAACCACCCGTTCCCATCCTTTTTGCCCATTATAACAGGCAAAACCCCGTTTGTAAACGAACGAAACGAAAACTCGTTTGATATTTCGACATACCTCTTGCTATTAACCGAAAAAACGTTTATAATCGTCATAAACAACGAAAAATCGGTTGAAGGAAGACGGGCATCCGCCTCTTATTCAACGGCAAACGGTACAGCTGCAGGAATCAGACCGGGCTCTTATCCGGCCATATGAACAGGGGAGGCCTTAACCATGGATTATTATTACCCCATACTGGCAGTGGCGCTGCGGCGCGGCAATATTAGCCTGCGGCGGGTGGCCCGGGCGGCTGGGCTGAATGTGGGCGCCGTGCGTCGCAAGATGCGGTCCGGCGTGTTTGACATCAATCAAGCCATGGCGATACACCGGCGGCTTTTCCCCCAAATTCCCTTCGACGTTTTATTTTTCCCCCAACAGGGGTGCGAGAAAAGTCAAAGCGAAAAAGGTTTCGGCAAGTAGGCATAGGATGACTTGATCCCCAATACAATCCAAATAGAAGAATCGGTATGGGGGGGG
>CABQAC010000301.1 GCA_902462035.1 uncultured Eubacteriales bacterium | reverse complement strand
TGTCCCCGGGCCGGAGCCGGCCGTCCACGGTGATCATGGACAAAATTTCGTCCGCCACCTGCTCGGACAGGGGCCGCTCGTCTGCGTTCATGGTACCGACGCCCTTTCTTAAACGGTTGGCTTAACCGGCAAAATGCTATGCGGATCCGGTCAGCGGGCGCGGCCTTTTTCCGGTTCGCCGTATTCCACGCCGAAGGTTTCCACCGTGACGGTTTCCATCGCCTGCTCCTCCTTGGGACGGTCGGCGCGGTCGCGGGGAACCGCAACGATGCGGTCGGCTTCCTCCATCCCTTCGATCACCTTGCCGAAGGCGGCGTACTGGCCGTCCAAATGGGGCGCGTCGGCCACCATAATGAAAAATTGGGATCCGGCGCTGTTGGGGTTCATCGACCTGGCCATGGAAAGCACGCCCCGGGTATGGCGCAGCGGGTTTTGGAATCCGTTTGCGGCAAACTCGCCCTGAATGCCGTAGCCCGGGCCTCCCATGCCGGTTCCTTCCGGATCGCCGCCCTGGATCATAAAGCCGGGGATGACGCGGTGAAAGATCAGCCCGTTGTAAAAGCCCTTTTGGACCAGAGAAATAAAATTGCGCACCGTGTTGGGCGCCTGGTCGGGATACAGCTCGATTTTCATCGTGCCGCCGCTGGTTTTCATGGTGACGATGGGGTTGCTCATGTTGTCTCCTCCAAACTGTTTTGTAGAATGGTTTTATTATACGGTTGCAACAAGGGAATTTCAAGAAAAAAGGCGGGTATTTTGCCCGCCCGGCATCAGGCCGGTTACCATTCGGCAATCATGGGGCGGCGCTTGTTCCACCAAAGCTCGTTGTCGTCCACAAAGCGGGACAGCACAATAGAATAATCCGCAGGCGGCGTATAGCGGATAAAATCCAGCACGGTTTTTGTGAAGTCTTTTTTTGCTTCGTCATCCAGGGTTTTTAAAAAGGTTTCCGCCTTTTCCAAAATGCCCTCCGGCTTGCGCGGCAGGGAATCGATCGTAAAACTCAGATCCCGCTGGCAGGGAAACAGCACTTCGGCGTCGGCCAGCAGCAAGCGCAGGCCGAACAGCACGATGTCCGATGCGGTACGTGCTTTAAAATAATAATTATTCCGCTCATATTTATGGGTAGCCAAATGCCAAAAATAATTGCCGTACAATTCCATGGCGCTGTAAAAGGACAGCATTTTTTCCTCTTTGAGCGCCTTGGGATAAGCGACGATTCGCGCCAGCAGGGAAGGGATCTCGCTGTCCAGGGTGTAGAGGACCCGGCAGCCGGAAAAAGCGCTGCGGGCGGGCTCGCTGCCCTCTTCCGCCACCAGTTTTAAAAAAGCTTTGTCATAATATTTAATATCGAAATACCCGCCCGGATAGGTGCAGTGGCCGGCAATACACTCGGAGACCAAATGCTTTTCTTCCAGCTCCCGGTACCGGCCGGGTGTGACAATTACCATAGCGTCCACATCCGAGTCCGGCCGTTCCCGCCCTTTGGCGATAGAACCGCCCAAGATGACCGCGATAACGCCCGGCTGCTGCTGAAAGTAATGAATCAAGTTTTGAATGGATTCTTCATGATGGGGATACATATCATCGGCTCCTGTCTTGTTAAAAATGTGGGATGCTTACCCCATTATAGCATAAAACGCCCGGGAAAATCGGGATTTTATCCGGTCGGACAATTTTTCGAGATAAATTGCTGAAATGGCAGCCGGGGTATGTTATAATGGCTACAGCGCGTTTTTACCCGGAAGATGGTGTGTTTGCCGCACACCTTTAAGGAAAGGCAGGTTTTGCCCTTTCCATAAAAAGGGCTGGGGCTGTTTGAAAGAAACAACCCGCAAAAGGGAAAGGATGATACGTCAAGTGAAAAAATTCAAGAAGGCCGCCGCCTTGGCGCTTGCCGCGGCGCTGTGTTTGGGCGTGCTCTCGGGGTGCAGTTCCACCGAGCCCGGCATTTACATCGACGGCGAAAAGCAGGAAGTGGAAAAGCTGATGACCGTGGACGGGAACGATATTACGGTGGAAGAGTACCGGTATTATTTTTTGAATAATAAAAGAGAAATGGACGAGAACGACGAAACCTATTGGACCGAGCACCCGGGAAAAGAGCAGGAGCTGAAGGATAAGGTGCTGCGGTACATCAAAGCGCACTATGCGATAAAAGCGATGGCGGCGGAAAATAACGTGACGCTGCCTGAAAAGCAGATACAAGAGTTAGACGACGAAATGAACGAGAACATCAAAAACATGGGCGGCGAGATGAATTATGCCCTCGCCATGAGCAACATGTATACCACCCCCGCGTATTACCGCGAAGTTTCTATTGTTGCGCGGCTGCAAAACGCGCTGATTCTGCATCTGTACGGCGCTCAGTTCCTGCCGGACATTGCCCGGGTCAAGTATATCCGTATGGCCGCCGACCGGCGGGATACGGCGGAAAAGGTG
>CABQAC010000300.1 GCA_902462035.1 uncultured Eubacteriales bacterium | reverse complement strand
CGGGCGCCCACGACGATATACGCGGCATTCAAGAACTCGATAAGGTAATCGATATTACCCAATCGCCCATCGGTAGGACGCCCCGTTCTAACCCAGCAACCTACACCGGCGTGTTTAACGACATCCGCGAGCTGTTTGCTTCTACCCAGGACGCCAAGCTGCGCGGCTATAACTCCGGCCGGTTTTCGTTTAACGTGAAGGGGGGACGGTGCGAAGCCTGTCAGGGGGACGGCATCAAAAAAATCGAAATGCATTTCCTTCCGGATATTTACGTACCCTGCGAGGTCTGCGGCGGCAAACGGTACAGCCGCGAAACGCTGGAAATCAAGTACAAAGGCAAAAACATCTACGATATCCTGGAAATGACCGTGGAGGAAGGTCTCGCGTTCTTTTCCAACATCCCCAAAATCGCCCGCAAGCTGCAAACGCTGTGCGACGTGGGGCTTAGTTATGTAAAAATCGGGCAGCCCGCCACTACTTTATCCGGCGGGGAGGCGCAGCGGGTGAAGCTAGCCACCGAGCTGTCACGCCGTTCCACTGGCAAAACCATCTACATTTTGGACGAGCCCACCACCGGCCTGCATATTGCGGACGTACACCGTTTAATCGACGTACTGCAAAGCCTGACCGACGCCGGCAATACCGTGGTGGTCATCGAGCATAATTTGGATGTAATCAAAACGGCCGATTACATCATCGACCTGGGACCGGAAGGCGGCGACCGGGGCGGCACCGTTGTAGCCACCGGAACGCCGGAAGAAATTGTAAAAGCGGCGGATTCCTATACCGGAAAATACCTGAAAAAGTTGATGGAATGCTGAATTTGCTTTCTCACCACGAAAAATTTACACTCTGTTAATCAATACCAGAACGGGAATCATGTAAAATAAAAAAGCCGGGAAAAACTAAGGGATGTGTTGTGGTGTTCGGCTATGTGAAGCCTTTTCAGCCCAACTTAAGAATGCGGGACTTTGAAGCTTATAAGGGGATATATTGCGCTTTGTGCAAAACCCTTGGCAAGCGGTACGGTTTGTTTGCCCGAATGGCACTTAGCTACGACGGAACTTTCTTGGCCGTTCTCTCCGCCGCGCTGGAAGCGGATTGTCCCGGTTTCCGCAAGGGAAGATGCGTGTGCAATCCGCTGAAAAAGTGTACTTATGCGGTCAACGCGCAGGAAAGCCTGCAAAAGGCTGCGACGGCAACGGTACTGCTGACTTATCACAGCCTTCGGGACGATATCCGCGACAGCCGGTTTGGCAAGCGGCTCCGCAGCCGTTTTTTATCCATGCTGGGGCGCGGCGCCTACCGCAAGGCCGCGCAGGACGCCCCCGGGCTAGAACAACAAATCGCCGCGCAAATGGACCGGCAATCGCTGGCCGAGCAGAATCCCGAGCAAGGCGGCATGGACGCCGCGGCGGATCCGTCCGGCCGTATGCTGTCGTCGATTCTTTCCTGGCTTGGCAAGGATGAAATTCAGCGGCGGGTCCTGGGTGAAATGGGTTACTATTTGGGCCGTTGGGTTTATTATATCGATGCGGCGGACGATTTGCTCCAGGACAGCGAGGAGGGCAACTTTAATCCTTTCCTGCAATACCGGAATCAGCCCGGGGATTTGAACCAGGAAAAGGCAAAGGCGCTCAGGCAATACGCCAACGAAGTTTTAAACAGCTGTGTGGCGCGGTTGCTGGAAGCATATGCTTTGCTGGACTTAAAACAAATGAACCAGGTTGTGGATAATATTTTAACGGAAGGATTGGCTGATACACAGCGGATCGTTTTGTTTGCAGAGGAGAAGAAACATGTCAGATCCATATAAGGTATTGAATGTATCCCCTACGGCCACGGATGATGAGGTAAAAGCCGCATACCGCGAATTGGCGAAAAAATATCATCCGGATAATTATTCCGACAGTCCGCTCAGCGATCTGGCGTCTGAAAAGATGAAAGAGGTCAACGAAGCGTATGACACGATTATGGACCAACGGAAAAACGGCCGCGGCTCCTCTTATGGCAACGCTGGAAATGCCTCCTACGGCGGCGGATATGCGGGCGGCGGATCAAATTACCCCGATGTACGCCAAATGATCATGTCCGGGCGCGTTGCGGATGCCGAGCAGATCTTAAACGGCGTACCCCAGGGAAACCGCGATGCGGAATGGTTTTTCTTAAAAGGAACGATCCTGTATAAACGGGGCTGGCTGGAAGATGCCTTTATGAATTTTCAGACGGCGTGCCAAATGGACCCGGGCAATCAAGAATACCGGGCCGCCATCAACCGGATTAACGCCCAGCGCGGCGGCATGGCCGGCGGGTACCAGGTTAATCCCAACGCCAGCGCCAATTCGGCCTGCAATTGCTGTTCCAATCTGATCTGCGCGGATTGCTGCTGCGAATGTATGGGCGGGGATTTGATCCCCTGCTGTTAATCCAACCAGGGAAGGGTTACAGGGAACGATGC
>CABQAC010000299.1 GCA_902462035.1 uncultured Eubacteriales bacterium | reverse complement strand
CGGTGTCCCGCAGCTTGCCCATCACCTTGGCCGCATCGAACACGCTGTTATACCCGCCGCGTTCCTTGCCCGCGGCCACCGCCGCAAAAATGGCCGCGCCCAACGCCGGGCCCTGCTCGCTGCCCGCGATGTAAACCGGCATGTTGATGACGTCGGCATAAATTTGCATGGTCATGGGGTCTTTTTGGGATATGCCGCCCGCCGCGTAGAATTCTTCTACCGGTACGCCGTGGGCGCGGTAGTTTTCGATCAGCGTCTTGGTGCCGAAGGCAGTGGCTTCGATCAAGGCGCGGTAAATCTCCTCCGGCTTGGTCTGCAGGGTCATGCCCAGCATCATGCCGGTCAAATCCACATCCACCAAAATGGAACGGTTGCCGTTCCACCAGTCCAGCGCCAGCAGGCCGCTTTCGCCCACCTTCAGTTTTTCGGCCTTTTCCCGCAGGTATTGGTGGATGTTCATCCCCTTGCTTTTTGCGTCCTCGTAATAAGAGGCGGGCAGGCAGTTGTCGATAAACCAGGCAAAATGGTCGCCCACGCAGGACTGGCCCGCTTCGTACCCGTAAAAGCCGGGCAGAATGCCGTCCTCCACCACGCCGCAGATGCCGGGCACCGGCTGTTCCTTATCCCCCAGCAGCATATGGCAGGTCGAGGTTCCCATGATGGCGAGCATCTTCTTGGGGCCGTCGATTTTTACCGCGGGCACGCAGACATGGGCGTCTACCGTGGCAATGGCAACGGCGGTGCCGGGCAGCAGGCCGGTCAGGGATGCGGCCTCCGGCGTGATTTCGCCGGCCTTTTCCCCCAGGGGGGTAACGGGGCAGCCGAATTTTTCCGCGATCACCTGCTCCATGCGGGGATCCAGGGCTTTAAAGAAATCGGAAGAGGGGAACCCGTCCCGCTTATGCCAGATGGCTTTGTACCCGGCGGTGCAGGAGTTGCGGGTCTGCCTGCCGCACAGCTGCCAGATCACCCAGTCCGCCGCTTCGATAAAATAATCCATCGCGTTGTAAATCTCGGGCGATTCGTCTAAAATCTGCCACAGCTTGGGGAACACCCATTCGGAGGATATTTTCCCACCGTACCGGTCAATCCAGCTTTCTCCCCGGTCGTGGGCGATCTGGTTGATCCGGTTTGCCTTGTCCTGAGCGGCATGGTGCTTCCACAGCTTGACGTAGGCATGGGGATTGTCCTGATACTGGGGCAAAAAACACAGGGGGGTGCCGTCCGCCTTAACAGGCAGAACGGTACAGGCGGTAAAATCGATGCCCACGCCGATGACATCCGCCGGATCTACATTGGTTTTTGACAGCACGTCGGGAATAGCGGTGCCCAGCACGCTCAAATAGTCCGTCGGATGCTGCAGCGCCCAATCCTGCCCCAGCTTGACGCCGGAAGGCAGCTGCTCGTCCATGACGCCATGGGGGTAATCCAGCACCGAGTAAGCGATTTCCTCCCCGGTTTCCACATTCACCAGCACGGCGCGCCCCGAAAGGGTGCCGTAATCCACGCCGACCGCATACTTTGCCATAAAGTATCATCCTTCCTTAACTTGTTGTGGAAATATCAGCCCAGTTTTTTGACCGAGCCCCGCAGCTTGATGACAGGCGGAATTTTGATCCCTTCCGCCGGTTTTCCCGTTTCAATGCACCGAAGCAGCATTCCGGCCGCTTCTTCCCCAATTTTTTGACCGGGGTACACCACCGAGGTCAGGTCGTACACATTCTTTTTCGCCAGCGACGAATTGTCAAAGCTGGCGATGGAAAGATCCTTCGGGACCTTCCTGTTGTTGCGCTTAAGCAGCGCGATGAGCCGCACCGCGGCCTGGTCGTTGTAGCAAAGAGCGGCGGTGCACCCCCCAACCCCCTTGAGCAGCGCGCCGTCCATCCCGCCGGAAAACAGCTTTTCAAAATCCTCGGTGGTGTACCAGACCACCGGCTGCGCCGCCACAGACAGCCCCGCTTTGTTCATAGCGTCGCAGTAACCGAGGTATCGCTCTTTGCCCTGCATGTCGTCCGCTTTAAAAACGGCGGCAATTTTTTTGTGGCCGTGTTTCAGCAAGGTGCTGCATGCCAGTTCGCCGGCGGCACGGTCGTCCATCACCACATACTGGGGGCATTCCGCGCCGTAGTGCCCGTTGACGAACACCACCGGGATGCCCTGGCGGGCAAGGTCCCGGTAAAAGGGCAGATTGGGGTTTGGCAGGGCGCTTCTGGTGCCCTCCACAATCAGCCCGTCGAACCCCGAAAGGTTCATGTGGGCAAGGGTCCGGGCTTCGTTTTGCACCCGGTTATGCGTCACCCCCAGCGACATGGTGTAATCATGGCGGGTCAGCACCGATTCGATCCCTTGAATCAGCGAGGGGAAAACGTATTCGTCCAAGTAGGTGGTGATGACCCCAATGTTGCGGGTCACCTCCCGAGGCGGCCGTTCGGGGCGCGCCACAAAGGTGCCGCTGCCCCGCACACGGACAAGC
>CABQAC010000298.1 GCA_902462035.1 uncultured Eubacteriales bacterium | reverse complement strand
GCGCAGCAGGGCGTCTGGTTTTCCTTCCCAAACAATGCAAACGGTTCCGGTTCCCGGTTTGGGGACCGGAACCTTGACTTTCCCGCTTTTATGTGATAAAATTTCATTGCGCTAAAGACTTAGACCGAGATCAATCATCGCCGAAAGGCGGGAAATAGAAAAGGGGCGTCCGTGTGATGAACGCAAAGTTAAAGGATACCGGCGTGGAATTTCTGTTTCAAGCAGTGCTTTCTTTGGAAACAATGGAAGAATGCTACAATTTTTTCGAGGATCTCTGTACGGTTCCGGAACTGAAAGCCATGTCGCAGCGCCTTGTCGTGGCTAAAATGCTCAGCGAAAAAAAGGTTTACAGCGAAATTGTCAGCGAGACCGGCGCCAGCACGGCGACGATCAGCCGCGTAAACCGCTCGCTGAATTATGGTTGCGACGGGTACGAACTGGTTTTTGACCGGATTCGCCGCAAAGGGGAGAAGGAACAGGATACATGAGTGCCTATGGCCTGTTTGCTTCGTATTACGACGCGTTGACCAAGAATGTGGAATACGCCCGCCGGGCAGAACATTTTCTGGCTTTGCTGGAGCGGCACGGCTGCCATCCTTCGCAGCTTCTGGATTTGGCCTGCGGGACCGGCAGCCTTTCCCTCTGCTTCTCGCAGCGGGGCATGGACGTCATCGCGGTGGATGGGTCGGCCGAAATGCTTTCTGTCGCCCGGCAAAAAGCGGAGGACGCGGGTGCGGATATCCTGTTTCTGCAGCAGCGGATGGAACGGCTTGATCTGTATGGAACGGTGGAGGCCGTGATCTGTGCTTTGGACAGTGTCAATCACCTGCTTTCGCCTGCCGCTGTGCGGCGGACATTCGAGCGTGTGTCTTTGTTTTTGGAACCCGGCGGTTTGTTTGCTTTTGACGCCAACACCCTTTATAAGCAAGAGCGGATATTGGGTGACCAGACATTTGTTTATGACGAACCCGGCGTTTTTTGCGTTTGGCAGAACAGATGGGACCCGCGCCAAAAGCGAACGCATATTCAATTGGATTTTTTTGAAAAAAACGGCGCTTTATATCGCCGTTCCCAGGAACGCTTTGCCGAACAGGCCTATGCGAGCGACGATCTGGAAGATTGGCTCCGGAAAGCGGGACTTGAACCCTTGGGCCGGTTTGGGGAATTTTCCTTCAGCCCGCCCGCGGTTAACGCGGAGCGGATTGTTTATCTTGCAAAGAAAGTGTGATTATTTGGACCGGATCATTCGTTATATCACTTCTGATGGGTGCGTGACGGCCGCGGCGGTGGATACTTCTGACTTGGTGTTCACTGCCCAGTCCATCCATCATACTTCCCCAGTGGCCACGGCGGCGCTGGGGCGCCTGCTGACAGCGGCTTCGCTCATGGGGAACCAGCTCAAGCAGGCTGACGCCTCGCTGACTTTGCGGATTGCGGGCGGCGGCCCGCTGGGGGCTGTCGTTGCCGTGGCGGACAGCGCCGGGAACTGCCGGGGCTATGTGAACGAGCCGGAAGTGGAAATGCCTTTAAATTCCGCCGGAAAGCTGGACGTGGGCGGTGCTGTCGGTACAAACGGCGTACTGCGGGTTATGCGGGATTACGGCGCGGGTGAACCCTACATTGGCCAAGTACCTATTGCGTCAGGGGAAATTGCCGAGGATATCACCGCTTATTATGCACACAGCGAGCAGATTCCCACAGTGTGCTCATTGGGCGTTTTGGTGGACAAGGAGTCCCGCCAGGCGGTGCTGTCCGGCGGTTTGCTCATCCAGCTGCTGCCCGCCGCTACCGAAGAATCGATTGACCGGTTGGAGCGTGCGGTAGCCAAGCTGGAGCCGGTAACGACCATGTTGGCTAAGGGCATGCGTATGGAGGAAATCTGTGAGCGGGCGCTTGATGGGTTCCAGGTGGAAAAGCTGGACGAAAGCCCGGTCCACTATGCCTGCGCTTGCAGCAGGGAGAAGGTTAAAAACGCGCTGGGAATGTTATCGGCTGCCGAATTGCGGGACATGGCGGAGCGGGACAACGGCGCCGAAGCAAACTGCCATTTCTGCGGCAAGTCCTACCGGCTGACCCGGCAGGAGCTGCTTGATCTTGCCCAAAAAAGGGAAACAGCTACTTGAAAAAATTTCAAAAAGCGGTTGACAAGGAAAGCAGGATATAGTAATATATTAAACGTCGCTGATACGCAAAACACCCGTGCAGCGGTCTTACGAATCAGGGAGCATAGCTCAGCTGGGAGAGCATCTGCCTTACAAGCAGAGGGTCACAGGTTCGAGCCCTGTTGTTCCCACCATGTGGCCCGGTAGTTCAGTTGGTTAGAACGCTAGCCTGTCACGCTAGAGGTCGACGGTTCGAGCCCGTTCCGGGTCGCCACATTTGCCTCTGTAGCTCAGTCGGTAGAGCAGGGGACTGAAAATCCCCGTGTCGGTGGTTCGATTCCGCCCGGAGGCACCATTTTATGCGGATGTAGCTCATCTGGTAGAGCGCCACCTTGCCAAGGTGGAGGTAGCGAGT
>CABQAC010000297.1 GCA_902462035.1 uncultured Eubacteriales bacterium | reverse complement strand
GATGACGCAATCCTCTCCGATGCTTACCTTGCCGCGCAAAATGGTGCCGGGCAAAAGAACGGTGCCGCGGCCCACGCTGACGTCCGGCCCGACGATCACGCCGTCGGCGCACGGGATCTCCACCCCGTCGAACATCAGCCGTTCCATCACCGCCTTGCGGGCGTATTCGTTCAGCTGGTGCAGCTGCAAGCAGTTGTTGGCACCCAGCACCGTTTCCGGCCTGCGGGAAACAAAGGCGTTGACTTTCCCGTCCTCCCCCAGCAGGCGAATGGTGTCGGTCAGGTAATATTCATGCTGCGCGTTTTGGTTTTCCACCCGGTCCAGAACCGCGAGCAGCGCGTCCGCGCGGAACCAGTAAGCGCCGGAGTTGACCTCCCGCAAATCCCGCGTTTTGGCGTCAGCCTCCCGTTCCTCCACAATAGCGGTAAGCAGCCCCTGGGCGCCCCGCACAATACGGCCGTAGCCCGAAGGATCCGGTACCTCGGCGCTGATCACCGTGGCGTCGTTCTCCTCCGCCCGGTGGGTTTCGAAAGCATCGTGAATGGTTTCCGCGTCCATAAAGGGGGCATCCCCGCACAGCACCAGAACGTCGCCGCCGGAAAACCGCTCCAAAAACGGCGCCGCCTGCCGCACCGCATGGGCGGTGCCCAGCCGTTTTGCTTGGTATGCCGTCTCCACTTCCGGATCGTAATCCGAAAGAAACGACTCCACCGCTTCGCGTTTGGAACCGGTCACCACGCAAATACGCTCCACGCCGGAAGACTTAACCGCGTCCAGCACCCATTTGAGCATAGGGTCGAACAGCACCCGGGACAACACCTTGGGGTGGTTCGATTTCATCCGTTTGCCGTCGCCCGCGGCAAGAATGACCGCACAGGAATTTTCCAAGTCGGTTCCTCCCATCGCCCATCGGCGAAAATAAAAACAGCCCGCGACAATCAAGCCTCCGGGCCTGTGCATTGGGCTTTTTACCATCTTATTATCGCAATAACGTCCCTTTTTTGCAAGTGGTCCCCGGGGACTTTTCGCCACTTTGTTCAATTTCTATTACACTGCCACAAAATATATCCTCTTTTATGGGCATTATTTTAAACTTTTCCTCTTTCTACAAAAAACTGTTGGCAAAAAGTGTGCAAGTTTGTTATAATGATGGGTAGACAACCGGTCAGTGAGATCGGGGTTGTTTTCCCCCACTGGGGGGACTGTGCTGCGATCAAAATAACAGGAGGTAAAAACATGAGCCACAAGTACGTCTACCTGTTCTCCGAGGGCAACGGTTCCATGCGCGAGCTTCTCGGCGGAAAAGGCGCCAACCTTGCCGAAATGACAACGCTTGGCATGCCTGTTCCCCAGGGCTTCACCATTTCGACCGAAGCCTGCACCCGCTATTACGAGGATGGCAAAACCATCGCGCCTGAAATTCAGGCCGAGATTTACCAGAACCTGGAAAAAATTGAAGCCGTTAACGGCAAAAAGTTCGGCGACCCGAAGAACCCGCTGCTGGTTTCGGTTCGTTCCGGCGCCCGGGCTTCCATGCCCGGCATGATGGACACCATTTTGAACCTGGGCATGAACGACGAAGTCGCCGCCGGCCTGATCGCCAAAAACAGCGACCCGAAGTTTGAGCGTTTCGTGTACGACTCCTACCGCCGGTTCATCCAGATGTTCTCCGACGTGGTAATGGAAATTTCCAAAAAGACCTTCGAAGTCATTATTGACGAGGTGAAGGAAAAGAAGGGCATCAAGCAGGATATCGAGCTGACCGCCGAGGACATGAAGGAATTGGTGGCCAAGTTCAAGGCGTATTATAAGGAGGTCAAGGGCACCGACTTCCCCACCGATCCCAAGGAGCAGATGATGGAGGCCGTCAAGGCGGTTTTCCGTTCCTGGGACAACCCCCGCGCCAACGTGTACAGAAGAATGAACGATATCCCCTATTCCTGGGGCACTGCCGTTAACGTACAGCCCATGGTGTTCGGCAACCTTAACGAGAATTCCGGCACCGGCGTCGCCTTTACCCGCGACCCCGCCACCGGCGAAAAAGCGCTGTTCGGCGAATACCTGATCAACGCCCAGGGCGAAGACGTGGTGGCCGGCATCCGCACCCCCAGCCGCATTGCGAAGCTGAAAGAGGATATGCCCGCGGTTTACGACCAGTTCGCTTCCATTGCCGACCGGCTGGAGAAGCATTACCGCGACATGCAGGATATGGAGTTCACCATTGAAGACGGCAAGCTGTATATGCTGCAAACCCGCAACGGCAAGCGCACCGCCGCCGCCGCGCTGAAGATCGCGGTGGACCTGGTGGACGAAGGCATGATCACCGAGGAAGAAGCGGTTATGCGCGTGGAGCCCAAGCAGCTTGACGCCGTGCTGCATCCGCAGTTCGACGCGAAGGCGCTGAAGGCCGCGAAGGTCATCGGCAAGGGTCTGGCCGCTTCCCCCGGCGCCGCCTGCGGCAAGGTGGTCTTTACCGCCGAGGAGGCCAAGCAGTGGCACGAGCGGGGCGAGAAGGTCATCCTGGTC
>CABQAC010000296.1 GCA_902462035.1 uncultured Eubacteriales bacterium | reverse complement strand
GAGGTCCGCAAGTACAGCGGCGCCTGATGGTCCGCGTCGCTATAGCCCTGCCCCGCCTGAAGCACGGCGCGGTAAGCGCTGTCCACCGGGTTTAGAAAATGGACGTCGCAAGTGGCGACCACCGGGATGCCAAGCCTGTCGCCCAGCGCCACGATCGTCCTGTTGATCTCCCGCAGCTTTTCCTCGTCCGGCACGATTCCGTCCCGTACCAGGAACTGGTTGTTGCCGATGGGCTGGATTTCCAGGTAGTCGTAAAATTTGGCGATTTCAGCAATCTCCGTATCCGGCCTTCCGTCCAAAATAGCGCGGAACAGTTCCCCCGCCTCGCAGGCGGACCCGATAATCAGTCCCTCCCTGTGCTGGATCAGCTCGGTTTTGGGGATGCGCGGCTGCTTATAGTAATAATCCAAATGGGCCTTGGAAATCAGTTTATACAAGTTTTTTAAACCCGTATCGTTTTTAACCAGGATGATTTGGTGATAGGATTTGATCTTTTTCGGATCCCCGCCTGCCAAAGAAGTGTTCAGCTGCGAAATCCGGCTGGCGCCCGTGTCTTCCTGAACGCGCAGCAGCAGCTGCACAAAGATATCCGCCAGTACCCGCGCGTCGTCGCAGGCGCGGTGATGGTTAAAGTCGGGCAGTTTCAGCGCCTTGGCCACGGTGTCCAGCTTATAGTTTTTCAGGTCGTGGAGCAAAGAGCGGGACAGCGGCACCGTATCGATGCTGGAAAAAGGAAACGCGATTTGATGGCGGGCCGCCGCTGCGCGGAGGAAGGAAGTATCGAAGGGCGCGTTGTGCGCCACCAGCACCGGAGTCTCGCCGCAAAACGCCATAAATTGGCGCAGCGCCTCCTCCTCTTTGGGCGCACCCTTTACCATCTCGTCGGTAATACCGGTTAAATCGGTAATCTTCGCAGAAATTTTGCGTTCCGGATCCACAAAGGTATTGAATACCTCGGCTACTGCGCCACCTTTCAGCCGCACCGCGCCGATTTCGGTCATCCGTTCGGTGGCGGCGCTCAATCCGGTGGTTTCCAAGTCAAAGACGATGTACTCGCTGTCCAGCGGCAGATCGGGGGCGTTTTCTACCACAGGCACCATATCGTTGACAAAATAGGCCTCGGTGCCGTACAGAATTTTGATTTCTCCGCCCTTTTTTTTGATATCGGCGGCGGCGTTCATCGCGTCCGGAAATGCCTGCGCCACACCATGGTCGGTAATGGCGATTGCCGGATGGCCCCATTTCCACGCCTGTTCCACCAGCTTTCCCGCTGGGGTCAGAGCGTCCAGAGCCGACATGTTCGTATGCAGGTGCAGCTCCACCCGCTTCTTGGGCGCGTCGTCCACAATGCGGACCTTTTCCGCCACGCTGATATCCCGGGCGCGGATGGAGTATTCGCGGTCATATGTATCGTAGGAATAATTGCCACCCACGAGTATTGCCGTGCCTGGGGACAATTCCTGCAAAGGCCTTGCCTTTTCTTTATCCAAAATAGCTTTGATGGAAGCCGAGTTGGTATAGTCGGTAATTTGAATGGTGACGATATATTTTTTTTGATCCTTGGTTTCTTTGAATTCGGCGGTGAGAATGTCTCCCCATACCGTGACCGTATTGTATTCGGAACTCAGGCTTTTCAGCGGGGTCGGCGCGGCCTTGATCGGTTTTCCCATCACCGGCATCGCCGTGGAAAGCACGATCTGAGGAAGCAGGCTTTCCCCCTGCCGCACGCTGATGGCCGGCGCTTCCTGACCGCGCCGCCGCGCGATTTCCTTTTGTTCCTGCTTGTGTTCCGCGACCCGCGACACCGCCTCCTGGCGGCGCTGCGTTTCCATTTCCTTTTGAACGCCGGCGCTGTATTCCGGGCTGTCCACTTCCATAAGCAGCTTGCCGTCAAAATCCACCGGCATCCGCACGCCGAACTCCTCGAAAATCAAGTTAGAAAGCTCTTTGTCGAATTTGCGGGACTGAATGACCGAATACCCTCCGTGGGTCAGGGTGATGATGAATTTGCCGTCCTCCAGCCGTGCGGTGGCGCCGGTCAGCGTTCCGTTTACGCTCACATGACGCAAAGCCAGTTCTTCGATTAAATTAGGAAAATATTCCGCGGTCAGCAATTCCGCCGGATACCGCGGGTGGATTCGCGCCCCCCGCAGCTGCAGCCTAGACCCGGCGATTAAGTTTTGCACCTCGAACAAACAGCGCCGGTCCACCAAATTGGGAAACGCGACCGACAAATCTACCATGCGTTCGTCAAAATCGATCTTCATCTCTAAAATTTCGCCGTCCGCCACCGTCTCCAGCGCTTCGGCAGGCACGCCGAAATCCCTTAAAAATTCTTTGATATTCTTTTTATTCACAGTCTATCCTTCCCCTCGCCCAGCAAAACGAAACGGCCCGATTCCCCCGGATGCCGTTGCGCGGTCCATCTTACATCCGGTCAATCTCCATCATCAATTCGTCCAGCAGCTTGTCCTCCGGCACCTTACGCAGTATCTCCCCTTTTTGGAAGATCAGGCCGCAGCCGTCGCCGCCCGCCACGCCGATATCGGCTTCC
>CABQAC010000295.1 GCA_902462035.1 uncultured Eubacteriales bacterium | reverse complement strand
GAATGGCTGATGAGCGCCGAATACATCATGGCGGGCGGCAACAGCCAGGTTATTTTGTGCGAGCGCGGCATCCGCACGTACGAGACCGCCACACGCAATACCCTGGATATTTCCGCGATCCCGATCTTAAAGCAAAAGACCCATTTGCCGGTCCTGGTGGACCCGAGCCATGCGGCGGGCATCACCTGGCTGGTGGAGCCGCTTTCCCTGGCGGCTGTGGCGGCGGGGACCGACGGCTTGATCATCGAAGTGCACAACGACCCGAGCCACGCGCTTTCCGACGGCGCTCAGTCCATCACGCCGGACCAATTTGACACAACGGCCCGGAAAATCCTGGCGGCCAAGCAGGCGCTGGAACAAATCCGGTAACAGGAACGCCGGTCATACGCTTTTTCGACCCAAACATAAACGGTCGCTGCGAAAGGATGTGCTCTGTCATGAATAAGACCATCGCGGTGGTGGGGCTGGGGCTGATTGGCGGATCGCTGTGCAAGGCGCTGCGGGAAAATACCCCTCACACGGTGCTGGGGATGGACCAAAATTCCAGGGTGGCGGAGTTCGCCCTTTCCTGCGGCGCGATTCACACCATTGCGTCGGACCGGGATATGGCCCGGGCGGACGTGGTATTTTTGGGGTTATACCCTTCGGCGGCTGTAGCCTTTGCCGAAGAAAAGGGTCATCTGATAAAAAAGGGGGCCATTGTCTGCGACGTCAGCGGAATCAAGACCTGGCTGTGCGGGAAGATGCCAGCCCTGGCGGCCAAATATGGCTGGATTTTTGTGGGTACCCATCCCATGGCGGGCAAGGAACGCAACGGCTTTGAGTATTCGGAAGCATCGCTGTTTGAGGGCGCGAGCTTTTTGATCACGCCCTGCGGCGCGCCGGAACCCGCGGTGCGCCAGGTGGAATCGCTTGCGCTGGAGATGGGTTTTGGCAGGGCGGTGCGCACCACCCCGGAGGAACATGACCGGTTGATCGCGTTCACCTCCCAAGTGCCCCACGCGCTGGCCTGCGCATATGTGCTTAGCCCCAGCTGCCCCCGCCACAAAGGGTTTTCAGCGGGCAGCTACCGCGACGTATCGCGGGTGGCGCGGATCAACGAGTCGCTGTGGTCTGAATTGTTTGTGGAAAACAGGGAACCGCTTGTGGGGGAACTGGATACGCTGATCGGCCATCTGGCGGCTCTGCGGGACGCAGTGGCTGCGGGGGACAGGGAAACGCTTTCCGCCATGCTGCGGCAGGGCAGGCGGGTCAAGGAGGATTTGGGAGAATGAAAGCCATTCGGGTAAAAACAGGGCAGCCTTACGATATCATGATCGAAAAAGGAATTCTGGACCGGCTTGGCGCCGGTTGCCGCGACCGCTTTCCGCGGGCGGCCAGGGTGTGCGTGGTCAGCGACAGCAATGTGGCCCCGCTGTACGGCGCCCGGGCGGTGGAAAGCCTGCGGCGCGCGGGTTTTGAGGCCGCTACTTTCATCTTCCCCGCCGGGGAGGAGTCCAAACGCCTTGCCACGGTGGCGGACATGTACGCGGCGTTTGCGGACGCGCGGCTGACCCGGGCCGATTTTGCCGTTGCCCTGGGCGGCGGCGTGACCGGCGACATGTGCGGCTTTGCCGCCGCCACCTATTTAAGAGGCATTCCTTTTGTTCAAATTCCCACGACGCTGCTGTCCCAGGTGGACTCGTCGGTGGGGGGCAAAACCGGCGTGGATTTACCCCAGGGGAAAAATCTGGTGGGAGCTTTTTGGCAGCCCGCCTTGGTGCTGATCGACCCGGACACCCTGTCTACCCTGCCGGAGCGTTATGTGGCCGACGGCATGGCGGAAGTGATTAAAACGGCATGTATCAAGGACGCGGCCCTGTTCGGCCAATTGGGGGACGACCCGCCTGTAGAAGAACTGGTGGCGGCCTGCGTCGCCATCAAGAGCGGTGTTGTGGAACGGGACGAGCGGGAAGCCGGGGAGCGGATGGTGCTCAACTTTGGCCATACGGTGGGCCACGCGCTGGAAAAAGCGCATCATTATAAAGGCTTGTCCCACGGGGAAGCGGTGGGCATCGGCATGGTTGCCATCACCCGCGCGGCCGAGGCGGCGGGGTTAACCGCGCCGGGCACGGCTGCGCGTATTGTGAGGATGCTGGAACATTACCGGCTGCCCATATCGGACTCCGCCGTAACCGCGGAGGAAGCCGCCCAGGGCGCTGCAAGCGATAAAAAAACAGCGGGAGACACCCTGAATCTGGTGTTGCTGCGCAAAATAGGGGAAAGCTATGTCTACCCCATGCCCCTGGCGTCGTTTGCGGCTTTTTTGAAAAACGGGGAATAATTGCCCGCCGGGCCCCACCTGGCAAAAACAACAAAGAAAGGGCGGATGACATTGCGGTTGGTACGTATCAGCCCCGGCATGCTGCGGGGAACGGTGGCGATCCCTCCCTCGAAAAGCGACGCACACCGGGCGATTATCTGCGCTGCGATGGCGGGCGGTGTGAGCCAAATCGGCCCGGTTGAACTGTCGGCCGATATGGCCGCTACCTGCCGCGCGGTGGAAGCGATGGGCGCCAAGACCCG
>CABQAC010000294.1 GCA_902462035.1 uncultured Eubacteriales bacterium | reverse complement strand
TTTGCCGACCCCTGTGGGGCCGACCAGCGCCACCATTTCCCCGGGCTTACAGGAAAAACTGATATCCTGTAAAATGGGGCGGTCCGCTTCATATTGGAAGCTGACGCCTTCAAAGGAAATGCTGCCTTTGACCAGGGAAAGCTCCCGGGCGCCGGGCGCGTCCTGGATGTCGGTGGGGGTATCCAAAATGACGGCTACCCGTTCGGCGCCCGCGTAGGCCTGCTGCATTTGCTCCAAAAGCTGGCCCAGGCCGGTAATGGGGGCGTAGAACAGCGAAAGGTACAGCATAAACGCTACGATATCCGACAGCGACAGCTCGTTGTGGTACGCCAAAACGCCGCCCAATCCCACCACGATGACAATGCCGATAGAGGATAAAAATTCCACAGTAGGATGGAAAATGGCGCTGAGCTTGAGCGCGTGGAGCATTGCCTTGGTAAAGACGGTGGCACGTTCGTGGACCCGCCCGCATTCCAGGTCCTCCTGGCCGAAGGCCTGGATTTCGTGGATGCCGGAAAAATTATCCTGCAATTTGGCGTTCAAGTCGGCAAGCGCTTTTTGGGAGACCTTGAAATTAGGCCGCACTTTTTTCGCGAAGATAAAGCCGGAGGCCAAAATAAACGGCAGCGGGATGCAGGTAAAAAGCGCCAGCTTAACGTTGATGGTCAGCAAAATAACCATGACGCCGGCAAAAGTGACCACGTTGGTGATCATCTCGGGGATGATGTGGGCGTACAGCAATTCGAAGTTTGAAGTGTCGTTGACGACCCGGCTCATCAAATCACCGGTCTGTTTGTCGTGAAAAAATCCCATCGAGAAAGCCTGGATCCGGTCGTAAATGCGCACGCGCATGTCCTGCACCAAATTCCAGGCCGCCTTATGGGCCAGATAGTTGCTTAAAAACCGGAACAAAATGCGCAGCAGGTAAAGCGTGACCAGAACCGCGGTCAATGTTCCGATGGTGCGCAGGTAATCCGTCGCGCCGTTTTCAACGACGGCGGTCATGGACGAAAGGACCTTGGGCGCGATCAGATTGATTGCCGTCAACATAAAAGTGGAAAGGATAGCGGTCAGGTACAGTCCTTTGTAGCGAATGGCTTCCTTTCCCAGTCTCCAAAGCAGCCGCATTCAGCTTCCTCCTCTCAGAGATCACGCCCGGTAGCGTCGGACGAAAGATTATGAAGGTCGTAGGGTGTCTGCTGGTATACATAATAATTCAGCCAATTGGAAAACAACAGGTTCGCGTGACCTCGCCAGGTCATCTTTGGGGTGGCGCCGGGGTTGTCCCCGGGGAAATAATGATAGGGAAGGTTGGGGGAAAGCCCCCGGTTGACGTCCCGGTAATATTCGTTGGCCAGTGTCATCCGGTCGTATTCCAAATGGCCGGTCAGGTAAAACTGGCGCCCGGATTTATTCGCAACAATGGTTACGCCCGCCATATCGGACGTCGCGAGAATCACCAAATCCTCCACCGCTTCAATGTCTGCCCGCCGGATTTCGGTGTACCGGGAATGAGGCACCCGGAACGAATCGTCGAAGCCGCGCAGCAGCGGATGATAAACGTCTACCATGCGGTGGTCGAATACGCCGAAAATCTTTTCCTCCAGCGTGTGCTTCGGAATGCCATAATGATAGTAAAGCGCAGCCTGCGCGCCCCAGCATACATATAAGGTAGAGTAAACGTTGGTGCGCGCCCAATCCATAATATCGCAGAACTCCCGCCAATAATCCACCTGTTCAAAATCCAGGTGCTCCAACGGCGCCCCGGTGACAATCATGCCGTCAAACCGCTCTGACCGGACCTCGTCCAACGTCCGGTAAAAGGAGGTTAGGTAAACCTGGGAGATGTTTTTTGCCACATGGGTTGCGGTTTGCAGCAACTCCACCTCCACCTGCAGCGGCGTGTTGCCCAACAAGCGCAGAAATTGGGTTTCGGTATCGATTTTTGTAGGCATCAAATTCAGCAGTAAAATGCGCAGGGGACGAATATCCTGCGCAACAGCCCGTTCTTCGGACATGACGAAGATGTTTTCCGTCTCCAGTATTTTTTGTGCCGGCAAGGCATTCGGTATTTTAATCGGCATGTGAAAACCCCTCTGTCACAAGATTCCTATATTATAGCAGGCTTTTCCCGGCAGCACAACAGGCGGGGCGCTATGAAAGCCAGCCGAACAACAAAGGAAAATAAATCTTCAAAAAGTAGTTGACAACAGGGAGCAGATTTGATATTATAGTCAAGCGCCCTAAACGAGGGTAGCGATCGGCGTCGAAGGAAGTCGCGCAGGAAGGCGAATCGGCGGCGGGAACGGACCTTGAAAATTAAACAACGCAGAGAAGGAAAGAATGGACCCGGAAATTCAGAATTAGCGAAAGCGAAGCCAGAGGGAGACCGAAGGGAGCGGGAGTAGCTAAGGACGAGAAGAGACAAAGCGCGAACACAAAGCGAAAGCTAGTGTGAGGAAAAGAGCTAAGAAAAAGCTCTGAAGATTGGTTAAAGCATGCCGAGAGGGATGTTTTGATACAAATTTTTAGAGAGTTTGATCCTGGCTCAGGACGAACGCTGGCGGCGTGCCTAACACAT
>CABQAC010000293.1 GCA_902462035.1 uncultured Eubacteriales bacterium | reverse complement strand
GGTGCGGGCGCGGGCCGCCACCACCGCCTTTTCCAGCACGCGGCGGCCCGGCTCGGCGCTTTCCTCCAGCGCGACCCATTCGCAGCCGGAAAAGACCGTGGTTCGCCCGGGCGCGGCGATGGTCAGTGAAAAAGCGGACAGGGCGGATAGGTCGACCTCCGCGTCGGTATCCGCCATTTTTACCCGGCGGATTTCCACCGTAAAGCGTACCGGTCCCGGGACCAACCCCACCAGCTGGGCCGACCCGGCTGCTTCCACCGGCCGGACCTCCCGCTCTGCTTTCGCGCCGACCCATTCCGCTGCGCCCAGCTTTGAGGTGCCGACCCAAATAGCGATGTCCCCGCCGGTTAAGGGACGCGCGGCTGGCATATCCATAACACCGCCTCCTTTGATGGTTTTGTGGTCAAGTTCATTCGGTTATGCTTCCCCGGCGGCTTCGGCGAACTGGAGGGCGGCCTCCAGCAAAAACGCGCCGGAATCCCGGTCGGAAACGACGCGCCCCGCGCGCAGGGAACAGCCGGGAAAGTCCCCGCTGTCCGCCAGCGCCTGCCAGACCCGTTCCAAAAGGGCATGGCAAGCCTCGCCGCCCTCCTCCCGGGGGACATACAGCCGCAGCGAAAGCGTGATTTCGGCCCAGCTGCCGCCGATGGGCGCGCCGTCGCGGCTGCCCCAATACCCGCCCAGAGCGCCGGGCGCCAGACGTAGTTCCTCAAAACCCACTGCGATACAGGGGCGCGACGGGGGATAAGGCTGCCTGCCCGGGCCGTAAGCCCGGACCAGCCGGACGTCTTGCCCCAGGCCCGCCGCTTGCAGCGTTTGCAGCAGCAGGTCCGGCCATTGGTTATTCCGTGTCATCCAATTCCTCCCCCACCCAGGGCTGGAGCACGGCCCACACGTACAGCGGCTTGCCGCCCCAGTAAACGCATTCTGCCCGCTTGACGGTATACGATTCGGTTCCGGCGGCTATTTGCGTGCCCGGCGTCATCCGGTCCAGCCGGATGTCCGGCGGGCCCAGGTATAAAAAATGGCCCGATTCCGCGTAGCCGCCCGGCAGATAGTCGTTGTCCAGGTACATTTTATTTTTATAGCGCAGCGGCTGCAAAAAACCATAGCATTCGGTGCGCGTGCCGCTGCTTACAATAGACAGCGGCCTTCCGCAGCGCGCGGTCCACCGTTCGATGGTCCGCTGCATCCGGCTCATACAGCGCCTCCCACGGCGGCAAAGAAAAAGCCGTCGTCCTCCAGCAGATCCGCAATTTGACGCAGCGCTTCCTGCTGCTGCTGCCGTGCCGCCAGCAGGGCGGGTGCCATGTCTCGGGTGGCCCGGATATCTCCGGCGGCAAAAGAAGTGGTGTCCTCCGCCGCGCTGAGGGACAGCAGCATGCGGACCACCGCCATGGCGGCGGCGGGATAAACCAGCCGGGGAGAATTGCTGTCCGCCCCGGGGCGCAGCCGTCGCTGCAAGTCCTGCGCCGCTTCCTCGCAGAGGGAGAGCCAGGCGGCCCCCTCCGGCTCGGGCGTGCCGGCCAGCGTTAAAAAGCGCCGGTATACCAATTGTGCGTCCATGGCGCCCTCCTTGTTATACAGCCAGCACCTTGACCGCGTCCGCGAAGATTTTGGCAAACCCGGCGGTGCAGGTAATGGCCGCGCGTTCCAACTGCCGGTCAATGAGCTTGTCGTAATCCACCTGGATATCGCCGGCCTGCACCAGTTCCAGCGCGCACCGCTTGTCAAAGCCGATCAGCTTGCCTTCCGGCACCGCGCTCGACCGGATCAGCCGCGCCCCGAAGGGGGTGTTCAGCTTGCCGGTGGTCAAAAAGTCAAACCCGTTCTGCGGCGCCTTGAATTCGTCTAGGTTCAGCAGCGTTTGCATGGTCTGCGGCGAAACCAGCAGCGTGTTCATCTCGTACTCGGTAAACGCGCTCCACAGGCTGATCAGGTCGCCGTAAGCCAGCGTGCCGTCGGCGGCGGTGTCGATCACGGCAGCGGCGTTGTTGTTGCCGTCGCCGTTCAGCAGGACCTGCACCGCGTCCTCCAGCTGGGTGCGGGCAATGTAGGAGCCGATCTGCCGCAGGGTGACGGTGAACAAGTCAAGCCGCTGGAAACGCAGCGCTTCGTAAGAGGCCACCAGCATCCTGCCCCGCTTGTGCAGGCGGACCAGGTTTTCCTGGGTGCGGACCGAGGTTTCGGGTATCGAAGCGCCTTCCGCCACCTGGCGCAGGCTTTTTTCATCCGCCGTGGGAACAGAGGCGATGGTCCGGTAATCCATCCCGTCGATGCGGGTGGTGGTGGCCACGATGGAGGGAATCAGGTTTGCTTCCTCCATGCCCTGGCGTACCGCCCGGGATACGTATTCGGGGAACAGCGCGGCGGAGTCGGCCGATTGAAAAAACTTTTCCACCACATCCGAACTTTTGCCGCCCACCTTGATGTCGAAGCGTTTGAGCTGGCGCTGGTAAGCATCCAGCGCGCCGTCCTCGGTGCCTTCGTACCGTGCGGAGGGATCCATCTCCTCCAATGCCCGGGAAAAGGATTTGCCGCCTCCGTACAGGGATTTATCCAGTCTGATGGAATGATAAAATGCCATATC
>CABQAC010000292.1 GCA_902462035.1 uncultured Eubacteriales bacterium | reverse complement strand
GCGGAAGGATGCAACGACCATCGGATTGTTATGGCGCTGTCGGTCGCGGCGCTGCGGGCAAAAGGGGAAACGGAGATTACCGACCCCCAAAGCATTGAAAAATCGTACCCATCATTTTTTAACGAATTCAACCGGTTGGGAGGAAACGCGCATGTCGTCCACATGGGGTGATCGGATTCGTCTTTCTATTTTTGGCGAAAGCCACGGCGGTGGCATCGGCGTTGTGCTGGATGGGCTGCCCGCCGGATACGCGGTGGAGCTGGACCCTATACGGGTGCAGATGGCCCGGCGCGCGCCGGGAACCGACGCGTCGGCGACCACCCGGAAGGAAGCGGACGAGCCGCAAATCCTTTCCGGCCTGTACCGGGGCAAAACAACCGGCGCGCCGCTGGCTGCGGTCATCGGCAACACCGATACCCGGTCGGGCGATTATGAAAATATTGCCAGGCAGGCCCGGCCGGGCCATGCGGATTATACGGGATTTGTCCGGTATAAAGGGTTTAACGATCCCCGGGGCGGGGGACATTTTTCTGGCCGCCTAACCGCGCCACTGGTGTTTGCCGGGGCGGTATGCCGCCAAATTTTGGGGGCGCACGGCATTTCGGTGGGCGGGCATATCGCTTCTATTGCCGGTGTGCGCGACGCGCTGTTCGACCCGGTTGCGGTAAACAAAGAACAGCTGGACGCGTTAGCCGCTGTCCCCTTTTCCTTGATCGATAAAGGGGTGGAATCCGCAATGCGCCAGGAGGTGGAACGGGCGCGGCTGCAATGCGACAGCGTGGGCGGCGTGGTGGAATGCGCTGCGGCAGGGCTTCCCGCGGGGTTGGGGAACCCCATGTTCGGCGGGGTGGAAAACGTGCTGGCTTCGCTGTTGTTCGGCATTCCAGCGGTCAAAGGAGTGGAATTCGGCGCGGGTTTTGGAGCGGCGCAGATGCGCGGCAGCCAAAACAACGACCCTTTTTACCAGAAAGAGGATGGGACGGTCGCCACCAAGACCAACCACCACGGGGGCGCGCTGGGGGGCATTACTTCCGGAATGCCGTTGATTGTGCGGGCGGCGTTTAAGCCGACTCCATCCATCTCACAACCCCAGCAGACGGTGGACTTAGCGACGGGGACCCCCTGCGAACTGCGGGTAAAGGGCCGCCACGACCCCTGCATTGTGCCCCGGGCGCTGCCGGTTATGGAAGCAGCGGTGGCGGTAGGCCTGCTGGATTTGATGAATTTATCGTAAAGCCGCGGCAAAAGCGCGGGAGACGAATCTCCGCGCTTTTCGGGCGGGCTGCGGGAAGGACCGACTATGGCAAAACGGGAATGGCTGCAAAGGCATGTACGGCAAATGAAGATACAGGTGCTGGCCCTTGCGCTGGCTTATCGGCGCAAGGACATTGCTTGGTACCGCAAGCTGGCGCCGTTTTTAACGGTAGCTTATGCGGCTAGCCCCATTGATTTGATCCCGGATGTCATCCCTGCGCTGGGATTGCTGGACGATATGCTGCTCATCCACCTGGGGGTGGCGCTGTCGGTCCGCATGATTCCGCCGGGCATCTGGCGGGAATGCAGGGAACAGGCGGCCCAAGGGGTACAGGCCAGCCGCAAAACCAAAATTGCCGGGGCGGCATTGGTGACGGGCGTTTGGGCGCTGCTGCTTTGGCTGATTTTGGACGCGGTACTGGGCTGATGGAAAGGATGAGGGACGGAATGGCGCTGGAAGAAATACGTAAGGAAATAGACCGGATCGACAAGCAGCTGCTGGCCTTATTCGGCCAGCGGATGGCATGCGCCAAGAAGGTGGCGGAAATTAAAGCGGAAAAGGGGCTGCCGGTGCTCAACCCCCAGCGGGAGGAAGAAATCCTTGCGCGCGTAGCGCGCGAAGGAGGGGAATTCGGCGGCGCGGCGCGGGTGATTTTTTCGACTTTGATGGAGGTCAGCCGCGCCTGCCAGCACGAACTGCTGCAGGACGGCGGCGCGCTGCGGTCTTTGCTGGAAGGGGCGCAGTACCAGCTGCCCGCGGGTGGCCGGGTCGCCTGTCCGGGGGTGCCGGACTCCTATTCCCACCACGCGGCGGAATGCTTTTTTCCCGGCGTGACCCCTGTGTTTTACCCAGAATTCCGCGATGTGTTCCAGGCTGTGGAACAGGACGAAGCGGAATGGGGCGTGGTGCCGGTGGAAAATTCCACCGCCGGGTCTGTGGTGGAGGTCTACGACCTGCTGCTGCAATCGCGCTTTTACATCGCCGGAGCGCTGGACCTGCCTGTGGGCCACTGTTTGGCGGCGCCCCGGGGTACGGCGTTCGAACAGATCGAGACCGTGTATTCTCATCCCCAAGCGCTGGCACAATGCGCGGCTTTTTTGCGTGACCACGGCATGAAAACCGTGGCGTATTCCAACACGGCAGCCGCCGCACAAATGGTGGCCCAGGGCGGCCGGCCCGGGGCCGCGGCCATCTGTTCGGAACAGGCGTGCCGCCGGTTTGGCCTTGCCATGCTGGCGCAAAACGTCCAAGATAACAAAAACAATACCACGCGGTTTGTTTTATTTTCCAAAAAGCTGATGATTTTGCCGGATGCGGATAAAATAAGCCTGAGCTTTACCCTGCC
>CABQAC010000291.1 GCA_902462035.1 uncultured Eubacteriales bacterium | reverse complement strand
CTCAAATGGTGGCGGGCAGCCTATCCGAGGAAGTTCGGCTGCGCTGGGCCGGCAACTTGCGCGACCATTTGATCGGCATCTGTTACTCGGCGGGGTACGATCCCGACGAATTGCTGGACGGGAAATTGGAGGAATACCAAACCCGGTTCCGCCTGCTGCGCAACCGCCGGGAATTGACCGATTACTTTACCGGCTTAGCGGTCCATATTACCAAAGGAATGCTTGCCAAGCGGAACAACAAAGCCGCGAACCTTGTCTTATCCATCAAGCAGTATGTGAGCGATCATATTGGCGAAGATACCTCTTTGAATAATATCGCCAATCATTTCGGCATGAATCCCTCGTATCTCAGCAGCTTGTTTAAACAGGAAGCGGGCCAAACCTTTATTTCTTACATCACCAGTTTCAAGGTCGATGTGGCGAAAAAACTTCTGGTGGAAACTGATTTATCGGTGGAGGAGATTTGCCAGCGAATCGGTTATTTTAATAGCCACGGCTTTTACAACACCTTTAAAAAGATCACCGGACTAACCCCCAATCAGTACCGAAAAACGCCGGCTATCCGCGAGGCTGAATCCTGAATCATTTTTTCCTAATATCACTGTACAAAAACCAAAGGCGGCTCTCCCAAATGGGAGAGCCGCCTTTGGTTTAAGGATGAGAGAAAGAGAAAAAAGGATTAAGCAATGTGATATGGGAGATAACAAACGGCGGGGATATCACGCCACTGCTCCCCCGGCGTTAAAAAATGCTCCCCCATCAGCTGGGGCCATTGGTCTATGGGGGAAGATTTCGTCGCGAGTTTGCCGCTGTAATGCGGCGGCGTACAAACGCTGGGGCGTTCGGAATAAAAGAACAAAGAATTCTCCCATAGCCCAATGACACCGTATTGATCGCCGTCTCCCGGCATTTCTTCCTGCCGTTGGTAATGGTAAAACACGTAGCTGGCGATGTGGTCCGGTTTTAAACGGATCACCCTGCCCCAAGGCTTCTTTTCGCCGGTTGTCCGCCAAGAAGCAAACTTTGAAATATCGTGGTAATGAAATATTTCGGTTAATGGCACCCACTTCCGCGGGGCCTTTTTCCCCGGCCAATCCAGCAACCAGGGTGTCAGGTCGGGAAACAATTCCTCCGGCGTGACCGCTCCCACCTCTGTTTCGTAGTACAAATAATAGTTCGCGCCGTCCTGAAATAAGGCGAGCGTAGCGGCGCGGCCGGGGCAGCCGCAAACAACCGGGCGCACCGGGGCAGCCGAAGCACGCTGCGCACGGAACAAAAAACGTTCCACGGATTTTATCCCCTCCCCTTAAACTTCCATTTCGTTGCAAAGGGCGGCTGCCACCATAGCGCGGTAATTCTCATATGGGACATAATAAGGAACACTGTTCCCGGACCCAAGGGCATACCCCACCCCGCCGGTCTGTTGAAGGATTTGGCAGCAGCGGTTATATATTTCTTCCGGGCTCTTGCGGCAGACATAGTCCATATCGATGCCGCCGATAATGGCAATGCGGTCATGCCAAGCATCGTACGCCTGCTCAACCGGAAATATTTTATCCTCGTAAGAGTGCTTGCCGTCAAAATTCAGATCGTCGATAACGTCGTCCATCACGCGTTCCAATTGGCCGCAGGAATGCAGAAAAATGGGCTTGCCATGGCTGTGCGCCAGCTCGACAAACTTGCGGTGCCAGGGGAACACATATTTACGCATATCGGCGCCGGACAGCATCGTCTGGGTATTAAAGCCCCAATCGTCGTTAGAGATTAACGCGCCCACACAGTCAAGCCCCACCACCTGCTGATAATACCGAAGCAGCCTGGACCCAACCTGATGGAATAAATCTTCCAGCAGTTCAGGGTCATCGGCCAGCAGGTAACAAAGATTATCGTATCCGGTGATGGCCATTACGTTTTCCAGCACGCCGCCGGGTGAATAAACTAAAAATTTCATTCCATCCGGCAGGAACGGCGCCAGGTATTCCAGCCTTCCGTTATAGTAGTCCTCGGGTTCCCGCCAGGGGTACTTCTCATAGCTTTCCCGGTCGGTCACCACCGCGCCCTCGTTGACCGAAACGCTTGCTTTGCCATGCTGGTTTTCCCCATGATAAAATTCATAATTGCTGGCGTGAATGGTCACACAGTCATAACCAACCTTTGTAAAGGCTTCAATCCGGCGGACCAGTTTGTCGTTTTCGTCCACGGGTTCGTGGTCCCACCCGGCAATAACGCCTTCCAAGTCGTCATTGAGAAAAAAATCAAAAATGGTGTACCGCGACGGGCGCTCCCGTCGAAGTACTTTTAGAAAATTTTGAAATTCCGGTTTCCGTTGTCCAAAAAGCGCTTGCGGCTCCAGTGAAATCTCCGAAAACATCTTCATCCCAACCATCTTCTTTCCTGCAGAATTGAAAACGTTTGTTTGACTATGGTGCAATGGTAACAATTTTTACTCCGCGCGTAAACCAAAAACTTCTTGAAACCATCCACTTTTTTTGGCTTATCGGATTGTCTTTTTCTTGGGTTCCTCCTGTTTTATTATTTCAGCCAATTTTCCGGCTCCCGCGTTCGCAGTCATGACCACCCGTAAAACGGGTGGCATGAACGAGCCCTAAAAGGGCATAGGA
>CABQAC010000290.1 GCA_902462035.1 uncultured Eubacteriales bacterium | reverse complement strand
GGGGTGAGCGGGCGTGAACCTGCGGCACACCATCGCGTCCATCCTGGTTATGGCCGGGGTGACCTACCTGATCCGCCTGCTGCCGCTGGAGTTGTTTCAGCGCCGGCTCAAAAACCGTTTTTTGCGTTCGTTTTTGTTTTATGTACCCTACGCGGTGCTGGCGGCCATGACCGTCCCCGAAATCCTGTATTCCACCGGCTCCCAGTGGTCGGCGCTTGCGGGGCTGCTGGTGGCGGTGGTTTTGGCGGGCTTCGAGCGCGGCTTGCTGACCGTGGCGCTTTCCGCATGCGCCACGGTATTTGCCTGCGAATGGCTGGCGGCGGCGCTGCATTTGCAGCTGCCCAACCTGCTGCCGTAACGAAAGGATGTGCCTGACTTGGAACAAAATACGGTTTCCCATCTGATCGCCCGCATGATATCGTACGAGGCAGGGCAGCCCGCGCGGATACAGCATCTGCTAAAAGTGTACGCCTTTGCCAAGGCCATCGGAGAGCTGGAAGGGCTTGACGCCCGCACGCAGGCCGTGCTGGAGGTTGCCGCTGTGGTCCACGACATCGGCATCCGCCCAAGCCTTGAAAAGTATGGTTCGTCCGCCGGCCCTTACCAGGAAAAGGAGGGGCCTGCTCCCGCGGCCCAAATGCTCGCTTCGCTGGGGTTTCAGGAGGATTTGATTCGGCGCGTCTGCTTTTTGGTGGGGCGCCACCACACCGTGGCCGGTGTGGACGGGGCGGACTATCAAATTTTGCTGGAGGCCGATTTTTTGGTCAACGGCTTTGAGGGGAACCTGAGCCGGGAGCAAATCCGGGCGGGGGAAGAAAAAATTTTCCGCACCCAAACGGGCAGGCGGTTCCTGCGGGAAATGTTCGCCGGGGAGCAGCCGGCATGAGCGCCGTGTGGGAGATGGAAACAGCCGAAGGGATGACCTTTCAGGGAGAGGACGCGACTGGGCGGCGCCTGCAAGGGGGGCGGTACATCGGCTGCCTGTTTACCGGCTGCCAGTTCGACGATACCGCGCTTTGCCGCTGCACCTTTGAAAAATGCCGGTTTGTCTCGTGCTCTTTTGCCGGGGCGGACTGGGAGGGCTGCGCGGTGCTCAACGCCACCTTCCGGTTTTGCCGCTTGTTTAACGCCCGGTTCAGCCGCTGCAAAATGACCGGGACCAGCCTGTCGGAATCCGACTGCCCCTGTTTGAACATCGATGGGGGCGATTGGTCTTATGCCGATTTGCACGGCTTGGATCTGTCCAAAATGGATCTGCGGGAGGTTTGCTTCCGCGGCGCGGATTTGACCGGCTGTTCGCTGAAGAAAAGCCGGCTGATCGACTGCTGCTTGGAAGACGCGCGGATCGCCAACGCGGACTTTGCGGAAGCGGACGTGCGGGGCACCGGCCTTGCAGGCGCCGACGTGCTGGGCGCTAACTGGAAGAAGGCGAAAATCGATCTGGCCCAGGCCGTGCTGCTGGCCGAGGCGCTGGGAGCCGCGTACACCCCATAGGGTTGTGAAAGGATGGAACGGATGAAAGGTTGGTTGCTGCAAAACCGGGCGACACTGTTGTTTTCGGCTGTTTGCCTGGCGTTCTACATGGTTCTGCCCTGGGTGGCGCACCCGTTTTTATGCCTGTTCGGGGTGTTCCCGCTCGCCGTGCTGGCGGCAGGGTTTGGCTTTTCCCTTTGGGACGGTTTTCGTTGGATCCGGCCGGCGCTGGCCGTGGTGCTGTTTGTGCCCGCCATGTTCCTGCATTACAACGAATCGGCGTGGATTTATCTGCCGGTTTATGGTATTCTATGTTTGATAGGCTGCTCGGCCGGGGCGTGGATCCGGCGGGCAAAAGCACAGTAGGAGGACGCGGTTGGAAGCGGGGCGCCGCCGCCTTACTTTCAAACGGGGGAACGGTGGCTTACGGCCGATACGCAGCCGGCACGGTTCCCAGCCCCTTGGAAAGGAATGATCCTTAATTATGTTGGAACTGCAAAATATATCGTTTCGTGTCGCCGACGGACCGGGCGAACTGGAAATTGTGGATAACGTCAGCCTGACGGTGGAAGATGGCAAATTTGTGGTGATTACCGGCCCCAACGGCGGGGGAAAATCCACCATTGCCAAACTGATTATGGGAATTGAAAAGCCCACCGCGGGCAAGATTTTATTTAACGGCCAGGATATCACCGGCATGCCGGTTACCGAGCGGGCGCGGCTTGGTATCGGCTACGCGTTTCAGCAGCCGCCCCGGTTTAAGGGAATGACGGTGCGCAAGCTGATCGAGCTGGCCCACGGCGGCGACCTGGCCGAGGACGAATGCTGCCGCTACCTGTCCGGCGTGGGGCTGTGCTCCCGTGACTACCTGAACCGGGAGATGGACAATTCCCTTTCCGGCGGCGAAGTCAAGCGGATCGAAATCGCCACCCTGATGGCCAGGGACCTCAAACTTTCCATTTATGACGAACCCGAAGCGGGAATCGACCTGTGGAGCTTTGCCATGCTGGTGGACAGCTTCCGCACCTTGAGCGGCAAGCACCACGAAAGCGTGCTGATCATCTCCCACCAGGAGCGGATTATCCAGCTGGCGGACGAAATCGTGGTCATCGCAAACGGCAAGGTGCGGGAGAAAGGCCCGCGGGAGGAGATTTTC
>CABQAC010000289.1 GCA_902462035.1 uncultured Eubacteriales bacterium | reverse complement strand
TACGCGTCGGGCATTGCGTCCCTAAGCAAAGGGAGCGAATCCCTTTCCAGCGGAGCGGCAGACCTTTCCCAGGGACTTAACGCCCTGGCGGACGGTACCGGAACGCTGCGGGAGCAGACCGAGGGAATGGACGAATCGATCGAGCAGGGGATCGAGGACGCGATGGATGCGATTTTGGGCGGAGAATTCACCCCGGTTTCCTTTGTATCCGGCCGCAACGAAGATGTGACGGCCGTGCAGTTTGTCCTGAAAACCGGCGGGGTGCCAAAACGTGCGCCGGATCCGGAGCCAGAACCCCAAGAAAAAGAACAGACCTTTTGGGACCGCATTGTAAATTTGTTCCGATAAGCTGAAAAAGCCCCGGCGTGCGCCGGGGCTTTTGTTGTGTCAAGGCGTTAAAGATGCTATAATGGATTCGGATTTCAGGCTCTCAAAAAGGAGATAGAACGATGGAACAATCCTCCCCCGGCCGCGCGGTTCGTTTTATAAAATTCGCCTGCTTTTCGGTGGGCGCGGGCGTGCTGCAAACTTTGGCTTTTACCCTGCTGCACGAACTGACCCAGCTGTCCTATTGGCCCGCGTACCTGGCGGCGCTGGTGCTGTCGGTGCTGTATAATTTTACCGTCAACCGGCGGTACACGTTCCGATCGGCTGCCAACATCCCGGTGGCCATGGCCAAGGTGGGGCTGTATTACTGCGTGTTTACCCCGCTTTCCACCTGGTGGGGGCAGGCCCTTGCCCAGGCGGGATGGAACGAATACCTGATTCTGTTTATCACCATGGCGGTCAACCTGACTACCGAATTTTTATTTTGCCGGTATGTGGTCTACCGCGGAACGCTGGACTCCCGGCCAGCAGGCCCGGCGGAAAAAGGAGAAGAAGGGTGAGAGTGATTCTGGCGGCGCTCAACGCCAAGTATATCCATACGAATCTGGCGGTGCGTTCCCTGCGCCAATGCGCCAAGGAAGCGGGGTTTGACGTTTCCATCGCCGAATATACCGTCAATCATTCCTTTGATGCTCTGCTTGCCGCATTGTACCGGGAACAGCCGGAAATTGTAGCCTTTTCCTGCTATTTGTGGAATGTGGCCCTGGTGCGCAGGCTTTGCGTGGAACTGAAAAAACTGCTGCCCGCTGTCCGTCTTTGGGTGGGCGGGCCGGAGGTTTCCTTTCGCGGCCCGTCTTTTTTACGGGAAAACCCAGCGGTGGAACTGGTGATGGCCGGGGAAGGGGAGGTCACCTTTGTCCGGATGCTGCGGCAATTGCACAACGGCGGCAGCTTGAGCGGCGTTCCAGGCCTTTGGCTGCGGCAGGAGCGGGACACGGTGTTTACCGGCGATGCGGTTTTGCCTGCGCTGGACGCCCTTCCCTTTCCTTATGAGGATTTGGATGCCCTGACCGGCCGGATTTTGTATTTTGAAACCTCCCGCGGCTGTCCGTTTTCTTGCAGCTACTGCCTTTCATCCCGGGGCGGGGTCCGGCTGATGAGCGCCGAGAAAGCCTGCCAGTCGTTGGATTTGTTTTTAGAAAACCGCGTGCGTCAGGTCAAATTCGTCGACCGAACTTTCAATTGCAACCGGGCGCACTGCGACGCGATATTGACCCACTTGCTGGCGCACGACAACGGTGTGACCAATTTTCACTTCGAAATTTCCGCCGACTTGCTGGCGGAAACCACCCTGTCGCTGATCCGGCAGGCGCGCCCCGGCCAGTTTCAATTCGAAATCGGGGTGCAGTCGGTCAATCCCAAAACCATCCGCGCCGTGCGCCGCGGGTGTGACAATCAAGCGCTGTTTCGAAAGGTGGAACGGCTGCGCGAATGCGGCAACTGCCATCTGCACCTGGATCTTATCGCCGGGCTGCCTTACGAGGATTACGCCTCTTTCGGCGCTTCCTTCGACCGGGTTTACCGCGCGGAACCCGATATGCTGCAATTGGGCTTTTTAAAGGTGCTAAGCGGTTCCAAAATGGAAGAAGATTGCCGGACGTATCAAATCCTTTTCCAGAGCGATCCCCCTTACGAGGTGCTGCGGACTCCTTGGCTTTCCTACGGCGGCCTGCTGCGCCTGAAAGGGGTGTAGACGCTCTTGGACCGTTATTACAACAGCGGCCGCTTCCGCCATACGCTGCAGTGGGTGATGCAGCGGGAAGACTCTCCCTTCGGCTTTTTTGAAGCGTTTGCCGCTTGGCTGGAACAGGCCGGCTTATTGGAACAAAAGCCGGGAAAATACGGCGATTGCGAACAGCTGCTGTTATTCTGCGCGCAACGGTACGGAAAGGACGTGTCCCTTCCGTGGCGGATGCGGCACGACATTTTCCTGCGGGAGAACGCCAAGGGCGTGCCGGAGGCAATTCCCAGGTCCCTGCTTGGCCCGACCCAGATGGAAATCCGGAGGCGGTGGAAGGAGCCAGGCTGGCGGGAACGCTGTTTCCCTGGCGAAGAAGACGGCCCCATTCCCCAGAACGTGCGTTTGGAAGGGTACCCCTTTGATGTTGCCACCGGCCGGGCCGGCCCCTGCGCGGTGCTGTACGACTACCGTACCCGGGATATTCATGGAAATGCCCGCGCGGTCGTTCTCCCATTGGAAGACGCGCCATAATAGTGATACGAAAAGGGCGGTGGCCGCTGCA
>CABQAC010000288.1 GCA_902462035.1 uncultured Eubacteriales bacterium | reverse complement strand
AACTCGTCCCCGCCGATCCGCCCCAGCACGTCGCTGGTACGGAAAAGGCGCTTCATGTTTCCGGCAACTTCGGATAACACCGCATCGCCGAACAGGTGGCCTTTGGTATCGTTGATCCGCTTAAAATCATCGATATCCACCACCAGGAGCGCGTCCATTCCATCGGCCGCCCCTCCCCCGGCAAGATAGGTTTCCACCATTTCCTGGGCGGTTGTTTTATTGTACAGCCCGGTCAGCGGATCCCGAGCCGCTTTCTCGATCAATTTTTCCGCGCTCTTCTTTTCCCGGTCAATGTCCACAATAACACCGATGGCCTTGGCCGGCGCGCCGGTTTTGTCAAATTGAACCGTGGCGCGGATGCGGAACCATTTAAAAACGCCCTCGCTGTTGCGGATACGGAATTCCGACTCCACATAAGGTTCTCCACGAACAACCCGCTCTATCAAGCCGCAAAAATCATTGCGGTCTTCGGAATAGATATTAGCGGATTCCATGAGTGATTTGCGGACATGCCGGACCAGCGGCTTATAGCCAAACCGTTTTTGCCAGTTATTCGAATAGATCATGGTATCGCGGCGGATGTCCCACTCGAAAATGATATCGGAGGCCTGGTCCATAATAATTTGGTGGCGCTCCAACGTTAGCTCCAATTCCTCCTGGGCTTTTTTTCTGGCGTCTATATCTATTAAAATACAATAAAAGGTCTGCTTTCCATCGCGCCCGGTCACCAGCTGGCCTCGGTCCATAACCCACATGGGACCTTGACCTTTTCGCATCACACGGTATTCCAGTTCCTTTGTAGAACCTTGGGCCACTTGGCGCAACGTGTCTGCCAACGCCGGGTTCCGGTCCTCCGGCCAAATAATTTCCCAAAAATTATCGTGGAAGCACTCGTGGATTTCCTCCCGGGTATAGCCCAGTATAGAAAGGAAGCCGTCGCTGTATTGCAGCAGCGTCAGCGGAACATCCGCCGTACAACGGAACATCCCGCCCGGGATATTGTCCATTAACGTATGCAGGTCCGAACTGCGGGCTTGGAGCTCTTCCTCCTGCCGTTCCAGCAGCTGGCGCAACTCCGCGTCGCTTTGCGCCGGCGAAGCGGCTGGGAACGGCTCCGTCCCGCTGGAAGCAAGGGAATAATGCAGTCCATACAGCCGCAGGACGCCGTCCCGTTTCCGGACCAGCGCCGTCACGCGGAGCCGCTGCGGCTCCCGCGGTATCTCCAGGCCGTTTTCCCGCAGCAACGCTTCACACTCAACAGCGCAAACCGTTCCGGTCAATTCCGTAGCGCGGTAATCGCTGTTCAATACGGTAAATATAGGACCACTCGCTCCCTGCGTCTTTTGCAAGAATTGTGCGGCCTCGCGGTATCCATGGCAGTTTTCGCCGCTGGCCGGGCCCACCCAATGGATTTCCTCGTCCAATAAGGCAAGAATCCGATTGCAGTCGCGTTTTTCAAAATAATCGTGTAGGAGCGCGCGGATCTGCGATACCGCTTGTTCCTCTAGACACTTCATGGGCATCCTCCTTTGGCGGAACCCCGCGGTGGCAGCCTGCGTGTTCTATCCGTCCAACCCAAACGCAGCTCTGCGGCGCCGATGGTTTTCTGCCTTTACGGGACCTGACAACCGCTATACGATAAGGATATATTTTATTCTATTGTAGCATAGAATGCCGTCTGGTTCAAGACATAACGCAGGGAACAAAAGAGCTACATGGTATTTGATTTACGGAAAAATTTCTCCCGTAATGCACCGGCAACGGAACGCTTCAAACAAAAAGGATCCGAAAACGTTCCGGCGCGTCTACAAAAAATCCGCCGGCACCACGATATCCTGTTTGGGGATGCGGTCCCACCGAAACAATGGGACAAGCGCGCCCGGCGGTACCGGCTCCGGCTGGTCCAGCAGTCCCGCCATCCAGGCTAGCCTGCCGGTCAGTTCCCAGGGCGTCAGCCGCGCCCGCAGCGCGCCCATATCGGTATCCCGGTCCCGCTTGGACAGCCTGCGGCCATCCGGGGACAAAAGCAAGGGAATGTGATAATACGCTGGAACCGGTAAGCCCAACAGGCGGCACAAATAAATCTGCCTGGGTGTCGAGGATACCAGGTCGCTGCCGCGCACCACCTGCCCGACCCCCATCCGCGCGTCATCCGCCACCACCGCCAGCTGGTAGCCAAATATCCCATCCGACCGGCGCAAAATAAAGTCGCCGCATTCCTTTTGCAGATTCTGCGAATACAGACCCAGGCAGCCGTCGCAAAAGGAGATGGTCTCATCTGGCACCCGCAGCCGCCAAGCGGGCCGGCGCACCGTTTCCAAAGCCTTGCGCTGGTCAGGCGTTAGGGCGCGGCAGCGGCCGTCGTACACCACCCTGCCGTCGGACAGATGGGGCGCTTCGGCGGCATGCAGTTCCGCCCTGGAACAATAACAAGGGTACAACATCCCTTGCTCCATCAGCTGCCGGAAGGCGGATTCGTACACTTTGGTCCGTTGCGATTGCCGCCAAGGCCCGCCCGCGCCGTCCAGCCCGCCCGCATCCCAATCAAGCCCCAGCCAGCGCAGGTCGTCTTCCAGCAGCCGCGCTGCCGCCTCCGGGCAGCGGGCCGGGTCCAAGTCCTCGATCCGAAGCACCAC
>CABQAC010000287.1 GCA_902462035.1 uncultured Eubacteriales bacterium | reverse complement strand
CCTCCTTTCTTTCTCTATAAGCCGGCATTCAGGAAAACAGCCAAGTATTATGAAAAAAACTTGACAAATGGTACTGCTACTGTTATTATTACAGCATAAACTGTATTTAATTTGATTACAGTTTATAGCGTTCTTCCCCGCAACGGGATATATTTCGAGAAAGAACGCGCATCCTAGTGGTAAAGCGGGAAACATATGGGGCGCGGAATATACTTTTGCGCGGAACCAGAGGATGATCCCTCCAAACGTGACGGATCATCAAACAACCTTTTCCCATTTTAAGGAGGCACGCCTATGAAACGGCTTTATCGATTGCTGGTCCTTGCCATTGCCTGCGCGTTTCCGCTGGCGGCCTGTTCTCCGCCAAGCGGCGGTTCTTCCGCAGGGTCCCGGTCTTCTTCCGGCCAATCCGGCGGCTCGTCCGCCGCGCAAAATACCGGGGGCGGCACATACCGCAAAATCGCGCCGGAAGAAGCCAAAAAGATGATCGACGCGGGCGGCGCCACAGTCGTAGACGTCCGCACGCCGGAAGAATATGCCGAAGGGCATATTCCCGGGGCCGTGCTGGTACCGAACGAATCCATCGGCAAGGAATTACCCGGTCCGCTACCCGATCAAAACGCCGTACTTCTGGTTTACTGCCGGTCCGGTGTCCGCAGCAAGCAAGCGGCGGAAAAGCTGGCCCGGTTGGGGTACACCCAAATATTCGATTTCGGCGGAATCCTGGAATGGCCCTACGAAACAGAAGGCGGTGCGGTCCGATGAGCAGCGACTTTATTTTGGCCATCCACGCTATGGTGTTCCTTCATCATCGGGCGCAAACCGTCTCGAGCGAAGCGCTGGCCGAAAACATTTGCACCAACCCCGTCCGCGTCCGCCGCGTGATGGCCAGGCTGAAAAAAGCCGGGTTGGTACAAACGCGGGAAGGCCGGACCGAAGGCGGGTATTCCTACCAGAAAACAAGGCCGGTTACGCTGGGCGACATTGCCGGCGCGCTGCGGGTGCAGTTCGCCGACCTGACTTGGCACAGCGGCGACAGGGAAAAACCCTGTTTGATCGCGTCAGGTATGCCGGACTATATGGACGGCTTGTACGAAGAATTAAACCGCAGGTGCATCGCATATCTAGACACCATTCCGATCGTGGAGGTTGAGCGGCAGCTGCTCCAAAGAAAAGCGGCCGAATAACCGCCCGAAACTGCAAAAGCCAAACCAACAGCTCCATGAGCTGAAAAAACTGAATGAACAGAAAGGAAGTCTCATATGGAAGTATTGACCATTCAAAAAGACAGCTTTGAAAAAGAGGTCCTGCAAGCGGAAAAACCTGTGGTGGTGGATTTTTGGGCGCCCTGGTGCGGCTACTGCCGCCGGCTTAACCCCGTTGTGGACCGAATGGCGGAACAATACGGCGAATTGCTGGTCGGAAAGCTCGATATTGACGAAAGCCCGGCGCTGGCCGAGCAGTATGGGGTAGACACCATCCCGACCCTGATTTTGTTTCAGAACGGAAAGGCGAGCGATCCGCTGGTAAACCCCGGCTCCCAATCCGCCATCGACCAGTGGTTGCGTGAAAACGGCGCTATTTGATAGAAATGCGGAAAACCCATGAAGCGGGGAAATAGGGTTCATTGTTATGGGCGGCATAAAACAGAGGTCCTCTTTAGGCTGGGCGGCGCCCCCCGCTGAATTGGCCGGGCGCATGACGGGGCCGGGCACGCGTAAGCGGCGGCCCGATGATATAAAGGAGCGGATGGATATGAAAAACGATCAATTGTACGATACCGTGGTCATCGGCGGCGGTCCGGGCGGCTATACCGCGGCCCTTTACTGCGCAAGGAGCGGCCTATCCGTTCTGGTGCTGGAAAAACTGGGTCCCGGCGGTCAGATGGCGACTACGAGCCAAGTGGACAATTACCCAGGTTTTGAAAACGGCGTAGACGGGTTCGAACTGGGAGAAAAAATGAAAAAAGGCGCCGACCGGTTTGGGGCGGAAACCGCTTTTTCCGAAGTGACGGCGGTAGACCTTTCGGCGCAGCCGAAGCGGATTACCACAGACGCCGGTATCATTCGGGCGAATACCGTCGTTCTCGCCACCGGCGCTTCCCCGCGGCCGCTGGGCCTGCCGGAAGAAGATCTTCTGCGCGGGCGCGGTGTTGCTTACTGCGCAACCTGTGACGGCATGCTGTACAAGGGGAAGACCGTGGTCGTCAGCGGCGGCGGCAACAGTGCCGCCGAGGACGCGCTGTTCCTATCAAAAATCTGCAAAAAGGTCTATTTGGTCCACCGAAGGGATACGCTCCGCGCTTCTATGGTGTATCAAAACGCCTTAAAAAACAGCACCGTGGAGTTTCTGTGGAACAGCCGGATTGCGGAGATCCTGCACGACAAGCGGGTAACTGGCGTAAGACTGGAAGACGTGAAAACCGGCGCCGAAACGGAGCTGGCATGCGACGGCGTTTTTGTGGCCATCGGGCGCGTGCCGGATACCGAACTGTTCCGGGGGCAGATCGAAATGGACAGCCAAGGCTATCTGATTGCGGATGAGACAACACAGACCAACGTGCCCGGCGTTTTTGCCGTGGGGGATGTCCGAACAAAGCCGTTGCGGCAAATTGTAACCGCGGCTTCGGACGGGGCCGTCGCCTCCA
>CABQAC010000286.1 GCA_902462035.1 uncultured Eubacteriales bacterium | reverse complement strand
CCGCCGCCGCGGCCGCCAGCGCGCACACAATGATCACAAAGCCGCCGGAAACCTCCCGCAGCACCGGGGTGTACCGGAACAGGCAGCTTAACCCCGCCGAAAGCAGCACCACCCAGACCACCGGGCGGAACCGCCGCGCCACCGGCAGAATGATGGCGATGAACATGCCGTATATGGCGATCCCCAGCGCCGAGCGCACCGATTGGGGCAGCAGGTTGCTTGCCACGCAGCCCAGCGCCGTTCCCGCCGCCCACAGCGCGTAGGGCGCGCACATCAGGCCGAAAAAGTACCGCTTGCCCACATCCTGTTTTTGGCCCATGGCCACGGCGAAAATTTCGTCCGTGTTGCCGAAGGCCACCAGCAGCCGCGCCGCCCTGCCCACCGAGGGGGCCAGCTTTTGGGAAAGGGACAGCGACATCAGCGCGTAGCGCAGGTTAATGACCAGCTGGGTCAGCGCCATTTCGAGCAAGGATCCCCCTGTAATAAGCAGGGAAAGCCCGGCAAACTGCCCGGCGGAAGTTAAACAGGTCATGGAGATTGCGACGGCCACCCACGCGGGGATACCGGCGTTTACCGCCATCATCCCAAAAGTAAAGGACACGGACAAATACCCCAATCCAATGGGAAGGCCGTCCCGCAGGCCCTGGGTAAAACGGTCGAGGACCGGTTGATGCTGCATCGCCATTCGTACTCCTTGTGATAAAACTAACGATTTTACTATAGCAGAAAAGCGGGGAAAAGAAAAGGAGGTTGTCAAAAGATCCGCGCCCCATACCGCTTGGGGGCGGCTGTTCCTCGGTCCGGAAACCCTCCTGGTTTCAATCCCTTCAAAAAAGCGGCGGCCTCCCCTTTTGGAGCAGCCGCCGCTTTTTCTGTTCGAGCCGCCAAGAACGCCTTGTTTCCCGTTTTGCGATATGCTACACTGACGGTAATCACAAGCCCTTAGCAATACCGCTGCCGCAGTTTGTCGAACACGGCGCGGACCGGCTTGTAAAGCGCCAGCATAACCAGCGCGTTGCTGACGCAATGAATCAGGTCAAAGGGGATGCCTGCGATCCAGTAAGCGATCCCCATGCTGACCCCGCCGATGAAAAAATACGGTATGGCGCACAGCGCGCCGAACAGCAGCCCAAAACCGCCGGAAACCGCCGCCCACACCACAACCGAGGTATTCCTGCGCAGCAGCCACGCCGCCCCGGCCAAAATAGTCCACACGTACAGGTACATAAACCACCACACGCCAAATCCGTAGATCAGCCCTTCGAGCAGCGCAAAGATATAAATGGCATACACGGCGCGGCGGCGGAACGTCAGGGTGGACACCACCACCAAAAAGGAGACCAGCTCCACATTGGGCACCAACGCCAGCGCCACCTGGACCACCATCAGGGCGGCGGCCAACAGCGCGACAATGGCCAGATCCTTCGCTTTCATCATCAATAGCCGGTGGTAAAGGTGATCTCGTACTTCTCCCCGTCCGCAATGGGGGTTTGGTCCACGCCGGTCATCACGTTATCCCCATTTTTGGTAAAGCACCACCACTGCTGCTTGTTCGCATCCACTTCTACCCCAGCCACCTTGGTGACGAACAGGCCGAATTCTCCCTTGGTTCCCTCGATCAGCTTTTCCTTTTCCAACACCTCGCCCAAATACATCGCGTCTGTGGCATAATGGTAGGTCTGGACCGTCTTGTCCTCCAGCACCACTTCCACCGTGATTTTTTTGCTGCCTTCGGTGGTTTTGGGGCCGAACTGGGTGTAGATGATGGCAAAAGCCGCGGCCAGTACGGCCAAAACCGCTATCACGATCCAAATTGTCTTTTTGCTTGTCCTCTGCATGGTTTTGTTCATCCTTTCCTCAAAGCCGGCCCGCTCCTATAAACCGGCCGCTTTCGCGCTTTTTAAAGCCGAAGCTATTATACATGGTTTTCAAAAAGGAATCAATCTTCCGCGCTGTTTTCTTTGTAATTTTCCGCCCCTGCCGGGCGGTTTTAAGGGGGATTTCACATGAGCCTGTACACCGAGCCCAAGCAAGCGGCGGACCAATACCGCCGCCAGTACCTGCAAAGCATCCAAAACCTGATCGCTCAAAAGCGGCGGGACGGCCAAACCGCGCGCGCCGCTTTTCTGCGGGACGTAAACCAACGGCGGGAGGAACGCCGCCAAGATTACCGCAGCATGCTGGGCTGGCCGCTGACCGAGCCCGCCGCGCCTGCCAAATGCGTGCGCAAGGACTTTGTGGCCAGGGACGAATTATGCGCCATGTACCGCCTCCAGCTCGAAATTTTCCCCGGTTTTTTGGCATACGGCATGCTGTTCACCACCGACGAAACTAAGCCCCTGCCCATGGTGCTGTGCAAGCACGGCGGCTACGGCACGCCGGAACAGTGCAGCGGCTTTTGGGGAAAGACCAACTATAACGACATGACCCGCCGGATTTTGCGCCGGGGCGTCAACGCATTTGCGCCCCAGACGCTGTTGTGGAACCCGGAGGAAGTGGGCAACAGCTTTAACCGGGATATTGTGGACCGGGATTTAAAAGAGTTCGGCAGCTCCCTTGCGGCGCTGGAACTTGCCATCCTCCAGCGGTGGATCGATTACCTCGAGACCCTGCCGTTTGTGGACGCGGCGCGCATCGGCATGGCGGGGCTTTCG
>CABQAC010000285.1 GCA_902462035.1 uncultured Eubacteriales bacterium | reverse complement strand
CACGGTTTTACGACCCCAATCAAGGTACCGTGCGCATCGACGGACAAGACGTGCGCGGCGTAACGTTAAAAAGCCTGCGGGCAAACATCGCGCCGGTGCTGCAGGATACGTTTTTGTTCAACGGTACCATCGCGGACAACATTCGCTATGCGGACGCCGAAGCAACCGACGCAGAAGTCGTTGCCGCGGCCAAGGCGGCGCGCATCCACGAAAGCATTATGGAGATGCCCGACCAATACAACACCCGGGTTGGGGAGAGAGGCATGCGTCTTTCCGGCGGGCAAAAGCAGCGAGTGGCCATTGCGCGTGCGATATTGCGCAAAGCCCCCATCATTATATTGGACGAAGCCACGGCTTCGGTGGATGCGGAAACCGAACGGGAAATCCAGCAGGCCATCGCGGAATTGGCGGGTTCGCGCACGGTAATCGCCATTGCCCACCGGTTATCCACCATCCAGCATGCGGACCAGATTTTGGTTCTGGAGGAAGGGCGGATTGTGCAGCGCGGTACTCACGAGCAACTGCTAAAGCAGGAGGGCTTGTACCGCCGCCTGCAGCTGGCCCAGGAAAAATAATAAAGACGTTACAGAATATATTTCGATACGCTCCAATAACCATGCGCAACCACAAAAACGCCCAGTACGGTTAAAAACCGCACTGGGCGTTTTTTACGTTATCCGGTCAGCTTGAGCCGCAGCTGGCCCAGGATCACTTTTTCCCGACGGGAAATTTGCACCTGGGTCATTCCCAGCGCGGCCGCTGTTTGGGTCTGGGTTTTGCTTTGGAAAAAGCGCATGATAATAATCGAGCGGTCCCGGGGTTCCAGTTCCCCCACCACCTGCTTTAACGACAATATTTCTGCCAGGCTTTCTTCCGGGGAATCCACGCCGATGTCAAACTGTCCGCCGCCGTCGTCCTCGTCTTGGGTCAGGGAAAGGGGTGGAATGGCAGCGCCCAACGCCTGGGCCACTTCAGAAGGTTCTACTTCCAGAATCTCCGCCAGTTCGCTCACGGTAGGCTCTCTGCCTTCCCGGGCGGCAAAACGTTCGCTTTCCCGGGTAGCTTTCATCGAAAGCTCCTTCAGCGTCCTGCCCACCTTGATGGTGCCGCCGTCCCGGAACAGGCGCCGCATTTCGCCCAATATAACCGGCACCGCGTAAGTAGAAAACTTGACGCCGCGGGAAAAGTCGAATCCGTCGGCAGCCTTGACTAGACCCAGGCTGCCCGCTTGAACCAGGTCGTCATATTCAATTCCCCGCCCGCGGAACCGCTTGGCGCAGGAATAGACAAGCCCCAAATTATCGCTGATAAACTGTTCCCGATTATCCATTTTCCACAGGCCTTAAGAGCATTGTTTTTTCCATCCGCACCGTGGTGCCGCGCCCCGGGGCCGATGTTACTCTCAGCTTGTCCATAAAGCTTTGCATCACCGCGAAGCCCAGGCCTGCACGCTCCTCTCCCGCGGTGGTATACAGCGGCTCCATCGCCTGTTCTACATTCTCGATTCCGCATCCCTTGTCGCGGATTTTAATCGCCACCCGGCCGCTGGCATAAATTCTGGCGTTTATGTAAATTTGCCCGAGCTGCTCCCGATACGCATGGACAATACAGTTGGTAATTGCCTCGGACACCGCGGTTTTAATATCCGCCAGCTGGTCCACCGTGGGGTCAAGCTGAGCCACGAAGGCCGCTACGGCGGTACGGGCAAAACTTTCGTTGGAGGAACGGCTGAGCACCGTCAGGCTCATTTCATTGATCGGCTTTTCCATTATTTTTGTTCTTCCTTTCTGTCCGCCGCGGCGTCGTTTTGCAGCACATCCAATTTGGATATGCCGGCCAGCAGCATCAATTTTTTCAGGTGCAAGGGAACCCGTACGACCCGAAGCCGGCCCTGATGGGTCTCCATCAGCCGGTACCGTCCCATAATCAGCCCGATGCCCGAACTGTCCATAAAGGTGACGCCTGAAAAATCAAGATTCAGCAGCGCCGGACTCCATTTTTCCACGGCTGCGTCGATCTTTTCCCGGATTTCCCGGGCCGAATGGTGATCGACCTCCCCTTGCAGAAAGGCGGTGATGACCCTCTCCTGCGGATTGACGTCCAATTGCATGTCGATTTTCCTTTCCGTATTGTTGGATTTCCAGCGGATAATCCGCCCGATATTCCTAATATTTCCACTTTAACTTCCCGTTATGCGCATCCCAGGGAAAAAACCGTGTTCCTGTCGAACCTTCGTTCGAATAGCGCCGGCGTGCCTTGCCGTAAAAACGCAAAGAAAAAATCCCCTATCCGTTATGATAGAGGATAATCTCTGATTTCTATGTCGAAGACGCGCCGGGATTTATTGGTCTTTTTGTCGGCCGCGCACGAATTTAATCAAGCGGGGCCTCAGCTCTCCCGCCAAATACAGCGATCCGCATACCACCACCGCGCCATCCGGCGCAACGGCGTCAAAGGCCAGCCGGATCGCTTCGTCCCCGTTACGGCATGGGGTCACATCCGGGCAAAACGCCCTGGCTGTTTGGGCCAGTTCTTCGGCCGGCAGCGCCCGGGGATTATCGGGCGTCAAAGTCAGCATCCGGTCAAACAGCGGGGCGAGCAGCGATACGGCTTCCCGGTAATCCTTGTCCGCCAGCATTCCCATAATACCCACGGTGCGCCGCCCGGACAGGTGGGTTTTGACCGCTTGGGC
>CABQAC010000284.1 GCA_902462035.1 uncultured Eubacteriales bacterium | reverse complement strand
ATGGGGCTGCGGCAGGGGTTGCCGGTACAGACAAATACGAGTTTCAAAAACTTCACCTCAACCGTTAAACTAAAAAGCCGGGCGGGCAAACTGCCCATCCCGGCCAAATGGCGTTCCCTGTTTGTATTGTAATCCCCGCCGCAGGGAGCGTCAAGGGTTACTTTTGAATGGATTTCATCAAGCCGCCCTTTTGAATGATCTCTTGAATAAAAGGAGGAAACGGCTCGGCCTGATAGCTTCTCCCATTGGTGTGATTCCGAATCAAGCCGGTATCAAAATTCACTTCGATCTCATCCCCGTCCCCGATATCCCGGGCCGCTTCGTCGCATTCTAAAATGGCCAGCCCGATATTAATGGCGTTGCGGTAAAAAATACGGGCAAAGGTTGAGGCGATGACGCAGGAAATCCCCGACGCCTGAATGGCGATTGGCGCGTGTTCCCGGGAAGAACCGCAGCCAAAATTCTTTTGGGCCACGATGATGTCGCCTTTTTTGACCTTATTGACAAACTCCTTGTCAATGTCCTCCATGCAGTGGGAAGCAAGTTCCTGATGGGACGCGGTATTCAAATAACGCGCTGGAATAATGACGTCCGTATCCACGTTATCTCCGTATTTATGGGCGGTTCCGTGTGCATTCATGTTATGACCATCCTTTCATTATGACCGGAATGTTACGTTCGGTCTGCGAAGCCAGTCTTTTGATTTAGAAAGCAAAAGAACAAATCGCGCTTTGTCCTTTTTCTTAAACCTGGTCCGGGCCGGTAATATACCCGGTCAGCGCGCTGGCGGCGGCCACCGCCGGTCCCGCCAGGTAAACCTCGGACTCCACATGGCCCATGCGTCCGACAAAGTTCCGGTTGGTGGTGGAAACCGCCCGTTCTCCCTTGGCCAATATCCCCATATGGCCGCCCAGGCACGGACCGCAGGTCGGCGTGGAGAATACCGCGCCCGCTTCCACAAAAATTTCCGCCAAACCTCTGCGCACCGCTTCCAAATAAATTTGCTGTGTCCCGGGGATCACGATGCAGCGGACATCCTTAGCCACCTTTCTCCCTTTCAGGATGGACGCCGCCACCGTCAAGTCTTCCATCCGGCCATTGGTGCAGGAGCCAATTACCACCTGGTCTATTTTGACCTGGCCTACCTCGTCAATGACCCGGGTATTTTCCGGCAGATGCGGGAAGGCCACCGTGGGACGTAAAGACGAAAGGTCGATGACGTAGGTTTCGTCATACGCGGCATCCGGGTCTGCCGAATATTCCACCGGCTCCCGCTGGAAACGGCCCCTGACATAGGTTCGAGTCGTATCGTCCACTGGGAAAATACCGTTCTTCGCCCCAGCTTCGATGGCCATGTTGGCAATGCAAAGCCGGTCGTCCATAGAAAGGTACTGCAATCCGTCCCCTGTGAACTCCATCGAGCGGTACAGCGCGCCGTCCACGCCGATCATACCGATGATATGCAAAATTACGTCCTTGCCGCCTATCCATTTGGCCGGTTTGCCGGTCAGCACAAACCGGATGGCGGAAGGCACCTTGAACCACGCTTTTCCGGTAATCATGCCGGCGGCCATATCGGTAGAGCCGACACCGGTAGAAAACGCGCCCAGCGCGCCGTAGGTGCAGGTATGAGAGTCGGCCCCGATCACGCAGTCGCCTGGCCCAACCAAACCCTTTTCCGGCAGCAGCGCATGTTCAATCCCCATCTGTCCAACATCGAAATAATTTAAAATATCGTATTTTCTGGCGAATGTGCGCACCTGCTTGCACTGCTCCGCGGCCTTAATGTCCTTGTTTGGGGTAAAGTGGTCCATCACCAAGGCAATCCGTTCCCGGTCGAACACACCGCTGCCGCCGGCCTTTTCAAATTCATTCACCGCTACCGGCGCCGTAATATCATTGCCCAGCACCAAATCGAGTTTCGCTTCAATCAGCTGTCCCGCTTTCACTTCCGGCAAACCGGCGTGAGCGGCTAAAATTCTTTGGGTCATGGTCATTCCCATCGTACTGTTCACCCTTTCTAAATTGGCTGGATATTTTACCGTCCAGTAAAATTTATTCGTCCTTTTTCCGGGTTGTTTGCTTTCTGCCGCGATATCTATCTTATCATACCATTCTTTTTGCCAAAAGAATGTAATCTATGATACAATCTTGTAAAAGAAGATCTGGAGGAAACGCTATGATTGCGGATGAATCGGTTTCCCCACTGGCCGACTGGGGGGCCTTCGATGCGCTTGACGCGCGCAAATGGCACAAAAACCAGATGATTTACCAGCAAGGAGAACCCGCATATTCTTTTTATTACCTAAAAAAGGGCGGCGTCAAAATCTTCCTGAGCTCGGAAAGCGGAATGGAAAAAACTTTGGTCCTGCTTTCCCCGGGAAATATTTTTGGCGAAGCCGCTTTTTTGGACGGCCTGCCGCGGATGTCCTCTGCCAAGGCGACAATGGATTCGGAAATTGTAACGGTGGGGAAAGACGCTCTGTTGGATTGTTTCCGTCAACGGCCGGAACTGGCGATGGTCATGCTGGGGTATCTTTCCCGCACGGTGCGGATGCTGTCTGGTCAAGTGGACGGCATGGCATTCCTCCAGGCTGGTCCGCGCATTGCCCAAGTGCTGCTGCGGCTGGCCGCCGGCACGCCGTCCGCAGCGCTTTCCTGCAGCCACGAGGATCTGGCGGCCCTGGAGCAGCGCTACGG
>CABQAC010000283.1 GCA_902462035.1 uncultured Eubacteriales bacterium | reverse complement strand
CCGCCGCTGTCAAAACCGAAAGCCGCGCCGCCAGCCCCGTGCGCGCCGAGCAAAAAGAGATGAAGCAGCGGCTGATCGTCTCTTTCGTTTTTCTGGTTCCGCTGTTCTACCTTTCGATGGGCCACATGATGGGCCTGCCTGTCCCCCATATTTTTCACGGCGTGCAGAATTCTTTGACCTTTGCCTTTACCCAGTTTTTGCTGACGCTTCCTATTGTCTACGCCAACCGAAAATATTACCAGGTGGGGTTTAAAACGCTGTTCCGCGGCGCGCCCAATATGGATTCCCTCATTGCCATCGGGTCGGCGGCGGCCATGGTATACGGCGTGTTCGCTATTTTTCAAATCGGATACGGCCTGGGGCACGGGAACACGGCGCTTGCCGAACAATATACCATGGACTTGTATTTTGAGTCTGCGGGTATGATTTTAGCCCTGATAACGCTGGGTAAATACCTGGAAACCCGGTCCCGGGGCAAAACCAGCGAGGCGATTACCAAGCTGATGGACCTGGCGCCCAAAACGGCTACGGTTGTGCGGGACGGCGCGGAATTGGAGATCCCGGTGGAGGAAGTCGCGGTGGGCGACGTGTTTCTCGTAAGGCCCGGCCAGCGGATTCCGGTGGACGGCACGGTAGCGGCAGGCAGCTCGGCAGTGGATCAATAGGCCATCACCGGCGAAAGCATTCCGGTCACCAAGCAGCCGGGGGACCCGGTGACCGCCGCTACCATCAACAAAACGGGGTTTCTAACCTGCAAAGCCGAAAAAGTGGGCAACGACACCACCCTGGCCCAAATCATTCAACTGGTGGAGGACGCCAGCTCCTCCAAAGCGCCCATTGCCAAACTGGCGGATAAGATCAGCGGTGTGTTTGTGCCGGTGGTCATCGGGATCGCGGTGGTGTCCGCCGTGGTTTGGCTGCTGGCGGGGCGGCCGTTTACCTTCGCGCTGTCCACCGCCATCGCGGTGCTCGTCATTTCCTGTCCCTGCGCTTTGGGCCTTGCCACCCCGGTAGCCATCATGGTGGGTACCGGCAAGGGCGCGGAACATGGAATCCTGATCAAGTCGGCCGAAGCGCTGGAGACCGCCCACACCGTTTCCACCGTCGTTTTGGACAAGACCGGAACCGTCACCGAAGGCAAGCCGCGGGTTACCGATTTGCGCCCCGCGCCGGGAATCACCATACGGCAATTGCTGGAAGCGGCCGTATCCCTCGAAAAGCCGTCGGAGCATCCCCTGGCCGAAGCCATTGTGGCCAAGGCAGAGGAGGAAGGCGTTCAGCCCCTGGCTGTGGATGGCTTCGAAGCGGTTTCCGGGCGGGGAATCGTGGGGAATTTGCACGGCGTGCCGTACTACGCGGGCAATCAAGCGCTGATGGAGGAACACGGCATTGCGCTGGGTACCATGGCACAAGATGCCGCCGATTTGGCGCAAGCGGGCAAAACGCCCTTGTTCTTTGCCGCTGAAAAAAAGCCCTTGGGGCTGGTGGCGGTGGCGGATACGGTCAAGCCCACCAGCCGGCAGGCGATCGCCGCCATGCAGGCGATGGGGCTTCAAGTCGTCATGCTTACGGGCGACAACCGCCGCACCGCCGAAGCCATCCGCCGCCAGCTGAACATCGGCGCCGTGGTGGCCGAAGTGCTCCCGCAGGATAAGGAAACAGAAGTCCGCCGTTTGCAGGAAAGCGGCAAAAAGGTCGCGATGGTGGGCGACGGCATCAACGACGCGCCCGCCCTGGCCCGGGCGGACGTCGGCATCGCCATCGGCGCGGGGACCGATATCGCCATCGAGTCCGCCGACATTGTCCTGATGAAAAGCGACTTGCTGGACGCGGTCACCGCCATCCAGTTAAGCAAGGCGGTCATCCGCAACATTAAGGAAAACTTGTTTTGGGCCTTCTTTTACAACAGCATCGGCATCCCGCTGGCAGCGGGTGTGTTCGTCACCCTGCTTGGCTGGCAGCTCAACCCCATGTTCGCGGCGGCGGCCATGAGCTTAAGCTCGGTTTGCGTGGTGCTCAACGCGTTGCGGCTCAAGCTGTTCCGGCCCAAAGGGCTGGAACAGGCATTGTCCCCTATAAAAAACAAAGGAGAAAGCAGTATGAAAAAGACCATGAAAATTGAAGGCATGTCCTGCGGCCATTGCAGCGCCCGGGTAGAAAAGGCGCTCAACGCCATCGAGGGCGTTTCGGCACAGGTGGATCTGGAACAAAAACTGGCCGAAATCATCTTAACCGCCCCGGTTTCCGACGACGCGCTGCGCGCCGCGGTCATCGAAGCGGGGTACGAAGTCGTGTCCCTTCGTTAATTGCGAAAAGGAGTGGTCCGTTATGATGGCAGACCCCAAAAAAATCAACCGGCTGCTCCGCACCGCCCGGGGACAGCTGGACGGTATTTTAAAAATGGTGGAGGAAGACCGCTACTGCGTAGATATCGTCAACCAGGTAATGGCTGCCCAGTCCTTGCTGGGCAGCGCCGCCAGGGAAATTTTACGCGCTCATATCGACCATTGCGTGCGGGAGGCTTTTGAGCAAGGCAAGGAAAAAGAAAAAATAGACGAAATCGTCACCCTGCTCGATCAATTTACCCGATAAGCCAAAGGCCGCGCCCCTCCCTCCCATTCTGTCCGGATGTCAAAGCCCAAAAGGGAACCCGCGCATAAGCAAAAAGGCAGACAGGCGGAAATAGCCGCCTGTCTGCCTTTTTGCTTTAATCTAC
>CABQAC010000282.1 GCA_902462035.1 uncultured Eubacteriales bacterium | reverse complement strand
GCTCCTAATCCCACCCGCCTAGCGGGTGGTTTTTTGTAGGGTACAACGCTTCGCTATGTACCCTACTTGCTAAAGCATAATGAAAGGCCCGGGGCTGTTGCCGCGGGCCTTTCCCTTTATCGCTTAAAGATACTGCTTGGTTTTCCACTTGCCGCCCAGGAAACGGATGACGAAAAACACCGACCGGAAAACCCAATCGGCAAACATCGCGAGCCAGACGCCATAAATCCCCCAGCCAAAGACCAACGCGAACAAGTAGCTGGAGCCGATGCGGGCGGTCCACATGCAAATGACCGACACCAGCATGGTAAATTTGACATCGTTGGCTGCCCGCAGCCCGTTGGGCAGCGAAAATGACGTTGGCCAAAAAACCACGCAGAACACTGCGTGAAGCCGAATCAGGTTGGCGGCCAGAGAGGCGGTTTCCGGCGTTAAGCTGTACATGCCCACCAGGGGGCTTGCCAGGAAGAACATCGCGGCGCTCAGCGCGCCTACCGAAAGATAGGTAATAGCCATAAGCCGCTTGACGTAGTACACGGCCTGGTTATAGTCCTTCGCGCCCACACATTGTCCCACCACCGTAATCATCCCCAAGCCGATAGCAGAACCCGGAATGGTGCACAGCCCCGCCATGTTGCCCGCGACCGCGTTGGCCGCGATGGCCGTCGTGCCGAAAGTTGCCACCAGGCTGGAAACCAAAATCTTGCCCACCTGGAACATGCCGTTTTCCATACCGTTGGGTATGCCGATGCGCAGGATATTTTTAATCATAGACAAGTTATAATCAAACCGCAGCATCTTCTCCACATGGATGGGGTTATCCCGGTGGCGCAGCAGCACCATCATGATCACTGCGCCAAACGCGCGAGAAACCAGTGTGGACATACCCGCGCCGAACACCCCCCAATGGAACACAAAAATAGTCAAGGCATTCCCGCCGATATTTATCATATTCATCAGCACAGAGGAAAACATGGAAATTTTGGAGTTGCCCATGGAACGGAACAGCGCCGCTCCGCCGTTGTAAACAGCTAAAAACGGATACGACAGGCCGGACAACAAAAAATAAGTCTGCGCATGGGTCATGACTTCCTCTTCAATGCTGCCGAATACCAACCGCAGCAGCGGCCGCCGGGCCGTCAGCGCAATGCCCATAATGATGAGCGCCAAAGCCGTGATGGAATAGATCAGCTGTTTTGCGGAAGCACAGGCATTTTCCGGCTCCCGGCGGCCCAAATACTGGGCTGCCACCACCGCGCCGCCGGTGGCCAGCGCGGAAAACACTTGGATAAACAGGTTATTGATGGCGTCCACCAGCGAGATTCCGGAAACCGCCGCCTCCCCGACGGACGAGACCATTACCGTGTCCACCATGCCGATGGTCACGGCCAGAACCTGCTCGATAATCAAGGGGACGATCAATTTATATAAATCCCGTTTGGAAAATAACATACGCGCTTCCACTGCCTTTCTGTCCTATTCTGCACCCTTTTCCCCCATTTGGCAAGACCCGCGTCGAAAAACTGGAGAAGCCGGAGAAGCGGGCAAAAAGTTTTTATGCAGTTTTGCCTGGCCCTGGCGGTTTTGCCCCTTGATCCTGACGTTTCCCTGCGCGCGGCATTCTAAATGTATTGTTTATTCTTCCATTTTCCCCGGACGAAACGGGCCACAAAAAGAACCGCACGGAAGAACCAGTCGCAGAACATAGCGGCCCACACGCCAATGACACCCCATCCCAAAACCTTGGCGAACAAGTAGCTGAAACCGATACGGAACGCCCACATGGAGAAAATGGACACCAGCATGGTAAATTTGGCATCATTTGCGGCGCGCAGCCCGTTGGGCAGCGCAAAAGAAGGCGGCCAAATGGTGACAGCGAACAGACTGTGCCAAAGCACCAGCCGGCAGGCAAGGTCCGCCGTTTCCGATTGCAGGCCGTAAAGCCCCACAAGGGGCCTTGCGGTAAAAAACACCACCAAACTGATGGCCCCCATCGCCGCGTAAGTGACCACCATCAATTTTTTGACATAGCCCACCGCCTGGTCATAATCCCGCGCGCCCACGCACTGGCCTACCACGGTGATCATCGCAAGACCGATGGCCATACCGGGAATCAGCTCCAAACAGGCCAGGTTGCCCGCCACGGCATTGGCGGCGATCCCCACGGTACCGAAGGTGGCCACCAGGCTTTGGGTCATCACCTTGCCCACCTGAAACATCCCGTTTTCCAGCCCGTTGGGTACGCCGATGCGCAGAATATTCCGGATCATCCCAAACTTAAGCTCAAAACGGAACAGCCGCTCGATATAAATGGGATTGTCGCGGCTGCGCAGCAGCACCATCATAATTACCGCCCCCGCCGCGCGGGAGACCAGGGACGCGAGGCCCGCGCCCACCACGCCCCAGCGGAACACGAAGATACAAAGCGCGTTGCCGCTGATGTTAATTAAATTCATTAAAAGCGAACAGAACATGGAAACCTTGGAATTGCCCATGGAACGGAACAGCGCCGCCCCGCCGTTGTAAACAGCCAAAAAGGGATACGACAAGGCGGAAAGCAGAAAATAAATTTGGCTGTAACCCATCACATCCGGCTCGATATGCCCGAACACCAGCCGGAGAAGCGGGGCGCGGGCGGCAAGGGAAACCGCCATCAGAACCAATGCCAAAACGGTGGTGCTATAAATAAGCTGCTTGGCCGCCGCCCTGGCATTGTGCAAATCCCGCCTGCCCAGGTACTGTGAGGCCACCACCGCGCCGCCGGTGGCCAGCGCGGAAAAA
>CABQAC010000281.1 GCA_902462035.1 uncultured Eubacteriales bacterium | reverse complement strand
TGATGGGCACATGACCGTTGATGATGTAGGAAGAAGCCGGGTCCAGGCCGAATTCCGCCAGTATTTTTTCGCAGATCTCCTGCCGCTCGATCCATTTGTAGTAGGGGTTCATCGTCTCCCGCCAAGCGCCTTGATCCCGGATAAAATACCGTTCGAAGCAGGTCAGCTTGCTTTTGCCGAACAAAGGCGATTTGGGGCCGCACCATAAGTACCAGATAAAATCCCTGGCGTCCGCAACCCCGGCGGCTGAATCGGAGGAAAAATACGCCATCCGCACTAATTTATCCAGCCGCTCCAGGTAGCTTTTGCCGCTGTAGGCCACACCGTCTAAGGTGACGGTCTCGAAAGCGCCGTCCTCCGTCATAGGAATACACCCATGGTACAACAGGCTGGCATTGATCTTTTTGTACATGCCCCCCTGGGCATATAAAAAGCGGATGTGCTTATGTAGCTGTTCGCTGTGCCGGAAAGAGGCGCTCAGGGTGGCCATCAGCTCCTCTTCCTCCCGGCTGAGCGCCAAGGGATCCGCCGGGTCCACTGTGGGGAACAAGGTATCGGCCAAAGGGTAGGTCTTCCCCTCCACTTCCACGGTACCGTCTGCAAAATTCACCCGCTCCAGCAGCAGCCGGTCCTCCATGGCGTATTCCGGATGACGGCGAATCAGCTGCCCCTCCAGCTTAAACTGGATGACCGCGATGGCTTTGTGCATCTTCGCCGCATGGAGCGCGTCCACCGGATCGTATTGGTTTTCATCCAGCAGGTGGGGCAAAAACGGTTCGCAGGGGTCGCCGGCATACGCCCGGGAGGCAAAGTCGGACAAAGCGCGCAGGTTGATGCCGTACCCGTCCTCCAGCAAATCAAAGTTATTGTAGCTGATGCCCAAACGCAGCACGTTGGCAATGCACGCCCGGTTCCCCGCGGCCGCGCCAATCCAGCTGATGTCGTGGTTCCCCCACTGAATGTCCACGTCATGGTAGCGCATCAGCTCGTCTAAAATTTTGTCCGCGTGGGGCCCCCGGTCAAAAATATCGCCGATAATGTGCAGCATATCGATGGTCAGCCGCTGAATCAAGTACGCCAAATTGATAATGAACGATTCCGCGTTGCGGATTTCGATAATGGTGTCGATAATCTGGGCGTAATAATGCTCCTTGTTGATGGTCTCGTCCGCGTGGAGCAGCTCGTCGATGATGTATTCAAAATCCTTGGGCAGCATTTTGCGCACCTTCGAGCGGGTGTACTTGGAAGCCGATTCCTTGCAGACCTGCACCAGCCGGTACAGGCTGATTTTGCACCACTCGTCAAAGTTTTCCGCCTGATGCCTTGCCGCGGACACCTGCTGTTCCGGGTAATAGATCAGCATGGCCAATGCCATCCGCTCGCTGTCCACCAGCGTCTTGTCGAACAGCTCGTCGATCTTTTTGCGGATAACCCCCGACGCGCTGTGCAGCAGGTGGATAAACGCCTCGTGCTCCCCGTGGAGATCGCTGAAAAAGTATTCCGTCCCCTTGGGAAGACTGATGATGGCGCGCAGGTTGATAATTTCGGTGGATGCGGCCTGAATGGTTGGGTACTCCCGGGCCAGCAGCTCCAAATAATGTTGATCCAGCATCGGTACGACCATCCTTTCGCAGAAATCGGCATCGTTTATGCGATAAAATACCCGCCCATCGGGCCAAGATAAAGATAAACAACCATTTCGTTTATTCCCTGTACCGGTCCCAAAGCTGTTTTGCCCGCTCCAGCAGCGGCCCGGGCTCGTTTGGGAGCACGCCGTCTATCACGCCATGCAGCAGCGCGCGCAGAATGTTCCCCATTTCCTTTCCTGGCGGGATACCGGCCGCGGCCAAATCCCCGCCGTTTACGGAAAGCTGCCGCAGCGAACAGCACGCGCCCTTTGCCACCAGCCGGTCAAGAATCTTTTCCACGGCTGCGGTCCTGCCCGGCGGCAGGTTCCGCGCTTCCCATTCCGCCCGCCAAAGGGCAATCAGCTGCCGGGCGCGGCCTTCCCCCGTACGCGACAGCCAGCGCCCCACGGCGGCTTCGTCCGCCAGCGGCGCCGTCTCCTGCTCCCTCAGCAAAAAACATACGGTATCGATGGTTTTGCGGTCGTACCGCAACCGCCGGAGCATCGGACCGGCGATCTCCGCGCTCCGCGGACCAAACCCCTCCCGCCCATCGGGCGACGGCTTGCCCAGGTCGTGGAGCAAAGCGGCAAGCTTCAGCGCCGGATCCCCCTTGGCGGCCGCCGCGGTCTTGGCCGCGTGCTCCCAAAGCCCCAGACGGAGCATGGGGATCATCTCCGGCATAAAGACCGCCAGCACTTCCCCATAAGCCCCCAGCACCGGCCCGGCGTTCTTACCGGCCAGCAGCCCGTCCAATTCCCTGCAAAGCCGTTCCGGCGCGATCAGGCGCAGCAACGGCGCCTTCTCCCGCAGGGCACGTCCGGTTTCATCCTCCAGGGCAAAACCCAGCGCAGCGCAAAACCGAAGCGCCCGCATCATGCGCAGGCCGTCCTCCTCAAACCGCTTGCGCGGATCTCCCACGCAGCGGAGCAGTCCCGCCTCAAGGTCCTTCCGGCCGCCGTAGGGATCCAGCACCGCCCCGCCGGGACGGCACGCCATGGCGTTGACGGTAAAGTCCCGCCGCGCCAAATCCTCCTCCACACGGCTGGAAAACCGCACCGCGTCCGGATGCCGGTGGTCCTGGTAGGTGGTCTCGGCACGATATGTGGTAATTTCCAGCGTCATGTCTTCCCACAGCACGGTCACCGTCCCGTGGGCCAC
>CABQAC010000280.1 GCA_902462035.1 uncultured Eubacteriales bacterium | reverse complement strand
GGCGTCCACCGGGATATCCCGCGCCTCGATGTTGCCGATAAAATTGACCGCCGGCGTTTCCTTCAGCAGCGCAAACGTCTCGTGCTGCAAAGGACCGCCTTTGGTGTCCTCGGTGCCCACGTTGGCAAGCCCCACCCTGGGGTCCTTCACCCCCATGACCCGGTTCATGTAGATCGACCCCATCACCGCGAACTGCTGCAGGTTCTGCGGCGTGCACTCCACGTTGGCGCCGCAGTCGATCAGCATAAAAAAGCCTTTGTCGTTGGGCATCACGGGCGCCAGCGCAGGGCGCTTGATGCCCTTGATGCGCCGCACGATACGGGTGGCGCCCACCACCAGCGCGCCGGTGCTGCCGGCAGTAATGAAGGCGTCCCCTTCCCCCGCGGCCAGGCGGCGAAGCCCGACGGCCAGGGAGCAATCCCGTTTGCTGCGCATAATTTCACCGGCGTGATCCTCCATGGTGATCACGTCCGGGGCGTCCACAATCTCCATCCCGTCAAGAGAGACGCCGTTGTCCGCCGCGACCCGGCGGATTTCCGCCTCGCCGCCGGTAAGCAAAATGGAAATGCCCAGTTCCCGCACCGCGCGGGCACAGCCCTTTAAAATTTCCAACGGGGCGTTGTCCCCGCCGAAGGCGTCCACAATGATCCTCATGTTAACGACCCATCCTTTCAGAACAGTCTGGGATTGTCTTGTCTGTCTTTCCGTGTTTTTATGATATCTCCCGTAAAAAGGCCTCAAGGGAACCGAGCCCCCGCCGGGCCAACGCGCCGTAACGCTCCTTTTTATCCCGGATAGGATGGTCCAGCGGCGGCAAAATGCCGAAATTGGCCCCCATGGGCTGAAAATCCGCCGCAGGAGCGGCCACATGGCGGCTCAAAGCGCCCATCATCGTGTCCGGCGGCAGGACCACCGGCAATTCCCCCCGGACCCTGCGCGCGGCGTTCCAGCCTGCCAGAATGCCGGACGCGGCCGATTCCATATATCCTTCCACCCCGGTCATCTGCCCGGCAAAAAACAAGCCGGGGCGCCGTTTGGTTTCAAAAGTAGCGTCCAGCAGGCTGGGGGAAGGCAAAAAAGTATTGCGGTGCATCACCCCATACCGCATGAATTCGGCGTTGCGCAGCGCGGGAATCATACCGAAAACGCGTTTTTGTTCGGCAAACTTCAGGTTGGTCTGGAATCCTACCAAATTATACAGCGTACCGGCGCTGTTCTCCCTGCGCAGCTGCACCGCCGCCCAGGGCCGGTGGCCGGTGCGGGGATCCCGCAGGCCCACAGGCTTAAGCGGGCCGAAACGGATGGTGTCCGCGCCGCGCCTGGCCATCATTTCGATGGGCATGCAGCCCTCGTACACCGCGGGCTTGTCAAAGTCGTGGAGCCAGGCTTGTTCGGCGCGGACCAGCGCGTTGTAAAACGCTTCGTATTCCGCTTTGTCCATAGGGCAGTTGATGTAATCGTCCCCGCCGCCCCGGTTGTAGCGGGAAGCGAAAAAGGCCCGGTCCATATCGATGCTTTCCGCTGTCACAATGGGCGCGGCCGCGTCGTAAAACTGCAGCGTACCGCCGCAAAACGCGTCGATCTGCTCTGCCAGCGCGCCGGAAGTCAGCGGTCCGGTAGCAACGACGCAAATTCCTTCGGGGATAGCCGCGGCCTCCCCCTCCTCCACCCGGACAAGCGGATGGGAACGGATTTTTTCGGTCACCAGGGCGCTGAACAAATCCCGGTCCACCGCCAGCGCGCCCCCGGCCGGTACCCGGCACCGGGCCGCGCACCCGGTCAAAAGGGAACCCAGCCGCGCCATTTCGGCCTTCAGCAGCCCGGCGGCGCTTTCCAGCCGTTCCGCCTTCAGCGAATTGGAACAGACCAATTCGGCAAACCCCGGGTTATGGTGTGCCGGCGTGAACTTACTCGGCTTCATTTCCAGCAGCGTTACCCCAATACCCCTTTGGGCCAGCTGCCAGGCCGCCTCGCAGCCCGCCAGCCCGGCGCCCACTACGGTTACGGCGCTCATTCGCTGTCCCCGCTTTTCTTTTCCATGGGCTTTTCAAACCCGCAATTCTCCGTGGCGCAATACAGCTTGGGGGTTTTGCCCTTTTTCACAAACAGCGCCTTGCCGCACTTGGGGCACTTTTCCGCCACCGGCTCGTCCCAGGAGACAAAATCGCAGTTCGGGTAATGGTCGCACCCGTAAAACACCCTGCCTTTGCGCGACCGTTTTACAATCACTTTTCCGCCGCACTTGGGGCATTCGGCGCCGGTCTCGTTGACGATCTTTTTGATGTTTTTGCACTCGGGGTAACCGGGGCAGGCGATAAATTTGCCGAACCGCCCGGTTTTGACAACCATCCGGCGGCCGCATTTTTCGCAAATAAAATCGGTTTCTTCCTCCGCCAGCTTGATTTTGACCCCCTGCATGCTCTCTTTGGCGGCCTGAAGCGTTTTATCAAAATCCGCGTAAAACTTCGCGATGACGTCCTCCCACTGGTGCTCCGCGCGCTCTACGCTGTCTAAATCGGTTTCCATCTGGGCGGTAAATTTAGTGTTTACAATTTTGGGGAACCGCTCCTTCATCAGCTGGGTGGTCACCTCGCCCAGTTCGGTGGGCTTCAGCTGTTTGCCTTCCCGGGTCACATATTCCCTGGCGAGGATGGTGGTGATGGTGGACGCGTAGGTGGAAGGACGGCCGATGCCGTTTTCCTCCAGCGTCTTGATCAGCGACGCCTCGGTATACCGGGGGGGCGGCTGGGTAAAATGCTGGTTGCCCGCCATTTCCTTCACCCGCAGCGGCATCCCCTTCTCCAGCGGCGG
>CABQAC010000279.1 GCA_902462035.1 uncultured Eubacteriales bacterium | reverse complement strand
CCACCATATGGCGCGCCAAAAGGGACTCGAACCCCTGACCTACTGCTTAGAAGGCAGTTGCTCTATCCAGCTGAGCTATTGGCGCATATCCTCATCTCATGGAGCGGGTGATGGGAATCGAACCCACGCGACCAGCTTGGAAGGCTGGAGTTCTACCATTGAACTACACCCGCATTTTCAGCGGCGAGTAATATTCTAGCATACCGCTCGCCGCAAGTCAAGAACTTTAAGAAAATAATTGAAATAGCGCGCCTTTATAGAGAAAGCAGGAGCAGGCGGTCGTTTTCCACCGTGAGGCTGACGCCGTGCAGGGCGTTTTCGCCGTTTTCCACCAGAAGGGAAGCGATTTTATCCTCTACCTCCTTGCGGATCAGGTTGCGCAGATCCCGAGCGCCGTTTTTGCCGCCAAAGGCGGATTTGGCCAGCCACTGGACCGATTTGTCGTCGTATACGAAGGTGATGGATTTGTTTTCTTTTAACGCGTCGACATACTCGTCCAACAGCAGCCGGGCAATGCCTTCGTAGTGGTCCTGGGTCAGGGGGTGAAAAACCACCACTTCGTCGATACGGCTTAAAAACTCTGGGCGCAGGAATTCGGACAGGGCTTTTAGCGCCTTTTCCTTCGAGACTTCGTTTTCCGTTTTGCCAAAGCCCATCAGGGATTCCTTGCGTTCGCTGCCCGCGTTGGAGGTCATGATGATGACGGTGTTTTCAAAGTTGACGGTGCGGCCCTGGGCGTCGGTTATTTTGCCTTCATCCAATATTTGAAGCAGAATATTCAGCACGTCCGGATGCGCCTTTTCGATTTCATCGAGCAGCAGCACCGAATAGGGGCGGCGGCGGATCTTTTCGGTCACTTGGCCCGCTTCATCGTAACCGACATAGCCGGGCGGCGAACCGATAATCCGTGAAACCGAATGCTTTTCCATAAATTCGGACATGTCCAGACGGATCAGCGTTTCAGGCGTATCGAATAATTCTTGGGACAGCACCTTGACCAATTCGGTCTTTCCCACGCCGGTGGGGCCCACGAAGATAAAGGAGGCCGGCCTGCGCCTGGGGCTGATGTGTACCCGGCTGCGGCGGATGGCGGCGGCCACCGCTTCCACACCCTCGTCCTGGCCCACGATATGCCGCTTGAGGATCTCCTCCAGTGTGCCCAGCCGCTTCAGCTCCACATCCTGAATGCGCGCCGCGGGGATGCCGGTCCAAAGTTCGATCACCTTGGCCAGGTCTTCCTCGGTGACGCGCGCGGCCATGGCCCGGGGCAGCAGATCTTTTTCCCGTTCCTGCAGCCGGGCAATTTCTGCCCGGAGGGTGGCGAGGGCTTCGTAATCGGGACTGGCGTCGGCGGTCAGATCTTCCTCTTTTTTGCGGTTTTCCTCCAACAAGGCGGTTATCCGGTCATACTCGGTCAGATCCACGTTGCGCAGCGAAGCGCAGGTGCAGGACTCATCCAGCAGATCGATGGCCTTATCCGGCAGAAAGCGGTCGGTAATATAGCGTTCGGACAATACCACCGTTTTATGCAGCAGTTCGTCCGAAATGGTCACCCGGTGAAAATTTTCGTAATAATCCTTGATGCCGCGCAGTACCTGGTAAGTGTCCTCGATAGAGGGTTCGGCGACGTTGACCGTTTGAAAACGCCGCTCCAGCGCAGAATCTTTTTCGATGTACTTGCGGTACTCGGTAAAGGTCGTGGCGCCGATAACTTGAATTTCCCCCCGGGAAAGGGCGGGCTTTAAAATGTTGGCGGCGTTCATCGACCCTTCGGCGTCGCCGGTTCCCACCAGGCTGTGTACTTCGTCGATAAACAGAATCACGTTGCCTTCGGACTTGACTTCCTCCACCAAGCCCTTAATCCGTCCCTCGAACTGGCCGCGGAATTGGGTGCCGGCCACAAGAGAAGTTAAATCCAGCAGGTACAGTTCTTTTTTTTGCAGCCGCGCGGGAACATCGTGGTTGGCAATACGGATGGCAAGCCCTTCCGCAATGGCGGTTTTGCCCACACCGGGCTCGCCGATCAGGCAGGGATTGTTTTTGGTACGGCGGCTCAAAATCTGAACCACCCGGCCAATTTCCTTATCCCGGCCGATAATGCGGTCCAACATGCCGGAACGGGCCTTAGCGGTCAGATTTTCGCAGTAGGTATTTAGGTATTTGAGCTGTTTCTTCCGCAGGGGCTCCTTTTTGCCGGGCTTTTCAGCGCCGGCGCCGGAAGAAGATTCCTTCGCCCCGGCATCCGCGCCGGCAAACAGGTCCTGGAGGTTGTTGGGCATGGCGGGCGCGCCGCCCGGCTCAAAATCGTCCTCGTTTAAATCGGCGGCATTTTTCAGCATGGCCATCAGCTCGTCCTTCTTGTCGCTGTCGGTGCTGTTCAGGAGCGTTTCAAACTGCTCGGACGCCTCCTCGATCATTTCATCGGTGATTCCCATTTTGTCCATCAGGTCGGTCACCTGGGTAATGCCCAGCACTTTGGCGCAGACCGAGCACAGGCCCTGCGGCATGCCCTCCCCGTTGACCGAAACAAAAACCACGGCGATTCTTTTTTTGCATCTGGTACAAAGCATCATATATCTCCTTCATTCCCCAAGGGCCCGGTTGCGGTACTTAGCCGCGCTTATTGGCAGGCACGTTCGGCATAGTGTCCTGGCTGTAGTCGTATGTGTCGTTCTTAATTTGCAGGAACACCAACAAATAACGTACAAAAGCATTGATCATCAGCGCGGCGGTAAGGGCCACCAGTAACCAAATAATCCACAGAAACGCCTCTTTCAGCACCGCCTTGAGCAGGATAATGGCCACGACCGACAGATAAAAAGCCACAGTGGCAACCTTGCCGTACCATTTGGCCGGGGTGGGGCG
>CABQAC010000278.1 GCA_902462035.1 uncultured Eubacteriales bacterium | reverse complement strand
GTGGGGCGCAACCGGCGGGAAACGTGTAAAAACGCGTTGTGCCACGCGGAACTGGAGGCGATCCACAACGCATGCGCCGCGCTGGGCGGCTGGCGGCTGTGGGAATGCGAATTATACGTGACGCTGGAGCCCTGCCCCATGTGCGCCGGGGCGATCATCAACAGCCGCATACGGCGGGTGGTTTTCGGCGCGTCCGACGCCAAAGCCGGTTCCTGCGGATCGATAGTCAACCTGTTCGCCATGCCCTACAACCACCGTCCGGCGGTCACAGCCGGCGTGCTGGGGGAAGAATGCGCGGCATTTTTGCAGAATTTTTTTATCCGGCTGCGAAACAAGCGGGAAAATGGAAAGGAAGCGTCATCATGCGAATCGAATTGAAAAAAGGCGGGCTGGCCGCCGCTGCCGACACCCAGGGCGGGGAGCTTGTTTCCCTGCGCGGGCAGGACGGCGTGGAATATATTTGGCAGGGGGACCCGGCCTATTGGTCCGGCCGCAATCCCATCCTGTTTCCGATTGTAGGGGAATTAAAGGATGGCGCCGTTACCATCGGCGGCGAAACCTGTGCCATGGCGCGGCACGGTTTTGCCCGCAAGAGCGCTTTTTCCCTGGTGGAACAAGGCGCGGATTATGCGGAGTTGGCATTGACCGAAAGCCCGGATACCCTAACAAGCTATCCCTTCCGGTTCCGCCTGACAGTGCGCCACACCCTTTTGGCGGACGGTTTCCGCTCAGACTTCCGCGTGGAAAATACCGACAGCCGCCCCATGATGTTCTGCCTGGGCGGGCATACCGGGTTGAACTGCCCCCTGCGCCAAGGGGAACGGTTCGAGGACTACCAGCTGGTGTTTGAAAAAGGGGAGCCGTCCCGCCCCTATGGCATCGACGGTGCGGGCATTGCCCACCGGGAGTACGCCCATCCTTACCTGGAGGGCGGCAGCACAAAGCCCATGGACCGGGCCGATTACGCCAAAGGCGTGCTGATTTTTGAAAAGCTGCGTTCCCGCAGCATGGACTTGGTACACAAACAGACCGGCCGCGGCGTGCGGTTTTCCTTCGGCGGTTTTCCCTTCTTCGGCACCTGGCAGCCGGAAACCGGCGAGCCGCCTTTTGTCTGCCTGGAACCATGGGCGGGTATGGCCGCCCATTTTGACGAAACAGGCCGGTTCGAGGACAAGCCCGGCTCGGTAACGCTGACGCCCGGCGATCGCTACGGCGCCTGGTACCGGGTGCAGATTTTATAATATGGCGGAGGAACGGTTGCCCATGAAAATTGGATTGGTGTTAGAAGGCGGCGGTATGCGCGGGCTTTATACGGGCGGTGTGCTGCAGGCTTTCAGCGACGGGCAGTGGCTGCCCGATTATGTGATCGGCGTGTCCGCCGGGGCGTGCAACGCGTTTTCGTACCTTTCGGGGCAGCAAGGGCGCAACCTGCGGATTAATACGGATTATTTGAAGGACAAGCGGTATTTAAGCGTGCAAAATTTTTTGCGCACCAAGTCCCTGTTTGGAATGGACTTTATTTTTGGCGAAATTCCAGAAAAACTAGATCCCTTTGATTACGAGGCGTTTCGAAACAACCCCTGCGTCTTTGAACTGGGCGTAACCGACGTGGCAACGGGAAAGCCGGTTTATTTCAGCAAGGATTCCTTTGCGGATGGGGATTTTACGCTGCTGCGGGCTTCCTCCTCCATTCCGGTGTTCGCCCCCATGGTCCCCTACGGGGACCGCTTTTACCTGGATGGCGGCACATCGGACCCCATTCCGGTAGAACGGGCGCTGCAAATGGGCTGCGATAAGCTAGTGGTCGTGCTGACCAGGGAGCGGGGCTATCAAAAAAAGCCGGAGCGGTTCCGCGCGGCGTACCGCAGGGCATTCCGCAAGTACCCTTGTATGGCCGGCACATTGGACCGGCGCCACACGGTGTATAACCAAACGCTGAAAAAAGTGGCGGAACTGGAGCAAGCGGGCAAAGCGCTGGTTATTGCGCCTAAAACTCCCTTGGGCGTGGACCGGTTTGAAAAGAACCGGGACAAACTGATTGCCGTATACCAGCAGGGGCTTGCGCAGGGGGAGGCGCTGCTGCCGCGAATTCGGGCGATGACAGAAGCAGGTTGAATCATGGTAAGGCGTTCCCTCACGTTCGCAAAGCCCAAAAGGGAACCCGCGCATAAACAAAAAGGCAGACAGGCGGAAATAGCCGCCTGTCTGCCTTTTTGCTTTAATCTACCGCGTCCGATATACAGGGGAATCGAAAAGACAAAGAGCTTTGTTACAAAGGCAACCGCGGATGGGCCTCGTTTTTCCACCGCTTGGCCTAGCCGCGTTTCCGTCATTGCCCGAGCGGCAAGGAGAGCGGCGGATATTCCGATAAAAAAGGGGTGGATTTGATTCCACCCCTCATTTACATTTTCTTTCCAGTATCGCGGTAAGTAAAAATACCGTCATAATCACAGTTCAGCGCATTGGCTATATCGTGCAACTCTTTTTCTGAAAAATTATCGCGGGAAAGTTTGTTGCTTAAATTATTTCCAGTAATTCCAATTTTTTCAGCAAGCTCTTTAATTGTCATATTTCGTTCCAAAAGTATTGTTCTTATTTTCAAAGCCATACCCATAACTTGAACCGCCCCCTTCCCGTTCAATTTAGCAATGGCGTTATTATACACGAAAAAATGGGATCTATCAATGTTAAAAAGCATCCTACACTTTAAAGTGATTCAATATAATTGACAAATCAAATATAAAAATGTATTATCAAATTAATTAGTGTGTAATATAACTTTTAAATTTGTAAAAGAGGTGTAAAAAATTAATGAACTACATTGACGAAATTTTTTCGAGGGCGGATATCCAGCAAATACGGGAGT
>CABQAC010000277.1 GCA_902462035.1 uncultured Eubacteriales bacterium | reverse complement strand
AAGGAATTGTCAAAAACGGTTATATCGGCCGTACTTTTATCAAACCGCTGCAATCCCAGCGGGAGGAAAGCGTGCGCATAAAGCTCAATTCCCTGGGTGACTGCGTCCGCGGCAAGCGGGTTGTCATGATTGATGACTCCATCGTCCGCGGCACCACCTGCGCCCGGATTGTTCGCATGCTGAAGGATGCCGGGGCTAAGGAGGTCCACCTGCGGATCAGTTCGCCGCCCTTTTTGTGGCCCTGTTTTTACGGCACCGACGTGCCCGGCAGGGAGGAATTGGTGGCGGTCAACCATTCGGTGGAAGAAGTCGCCAAAATGACCTACGCCGATTCGCTGGACTTTTTAAGTCTTGAGAACCTGCCGAAAATCCTGGGCGGCAAGCCCTGCCGGGGCTATTGCGACGCCTGCTTCTCCGGCAATTACCCCGCCGGTGTGCCCAAAATTAAGCCCGTGGCGTCAAAGAAGCTGCCCCGACCCTGAAAAAGATTCCACGACCCATCGACAAGGAGGCCGACAAACTTGAAGGATACTTACGAATCGCCCCTCTCTGCCCGTTATGCGGATAAAGAGATGAAATACCTCTTTTCGCCGGATATGAAGTTCCGTACCTGGCGCAGGCTGTGGATTGCCTTGGCCGAAGCCGAACAGGAGCTTGGGCTGCCGGTTACCGGGGAGCAAATTGCCGAAATGAAAGCCCACTGCGACGACATCAATTACGAAGTGGCGCAGCAGCGGGAAAAAGAGGTGCGGCACGATGTAATGAGCCATGTATATGCCTTTGGGGAGCAATGCCCCAATGCCCGGCCCATCATCCATTTGGGCGCGACCTCCTGCTATGTGGGGGATAATACCGACCTGATCATCATGCGCGGTGCCATGCAGCTGATTCGCGACAAATTAGTGGCGGTCATTGCCAAATTGGCGGAGTTTGCAAAAAGGTATGCGGGCTTGCCCACTTTGGCGTTTACCCATTTTCAGCCGGCCCAGCCCACCACCGTGGGCAAGCGCGCCACCTTGTGGATGCAGGAGCTGCTGCTGGATTTGGCGGACGTGGAATACCGGCTGAGCCAGATTAGGCTGCTGGGGTCCAAAGGAACCACCGGTACCCAGGCAAGCTTTTTGGAACTGTTTGACGGCGACCATGATAAATGCAAGCGGCTTGACCAATTAATAGCCCAAAAGATGGGATTTGATGGCTGCTACGCCGTATCTGGTCAGACCTATTCCCGGAAGGTTGACAGCCAGTTTTTGCAGACCCTAAGCGGTATTGCGCAAAGCGCCGCAAAATTTTCGAACGATATCCGGCTGCTTCAGCACCTGAAAGAGGTGGAGGAGCCTTTTGAAAAGAACCAAATCGGTTCTTCCGCCATGGCGTACAAGCGCAACCCCATGCGCAGCGAACGGATCGCCTCCCTGTCCCGCTATGTATTGGTGGACGCGCTCAACCCGGCGGTTACCGCCGCCACCCAGTGGTTTGAGCGGACGCTGGACGATTCGGCCAACAAGCGCATCAGCGTGCCGGAAGCCTTTTTGGCGGTGGACGCCATCTTGAACCTGTACCTGAACGTGGCTGACGGCTTGGTGGTTTACCCCAAGGTTATCGAGCAGCATTTGCGGCGGGAGCTGCCCTTTATGGCGACCGAGAACATTATGATGGATGCGGTCAAACGGGGCGGGGACCGGCAGGAGCTGCATGAGCGAATCCGGATCCATTCCATGGAGGCTTCTAGGGTGGTCAAGACCGAGGGCGGCGAAAACGACCTGCTGGAGCGCATTGCGGCGGACAGCGCGTTCGGCGTGACGCTTGAACAACTGCAGGAGCTGATCGTACCGGAAAAATTTGTGGGCCGCGCGCCCGAACAGACGGCGGACTTCCTTTGCGAGGAAGTGGAACCAGTATTGGCGCGGTATGCAGGTCTGCAAAACATGACTGCGGAAATCGATGTTTGATTCGTTTTATTTTCGCTAATATCAAGGCAGGAGTGATTTGACAATGGTAAAAGCTATTGTGGGCGCCAACTGGGGCGACGAGGGCAAGGGCAAGATTACCGACGTGTTCGCGGCCCAGTCCGACGTGGTCATCCGGTATCAGGGCGGCAGCAACGCGGGGCACACCATCATCAACAATTATGGCAAGTTTGCGCTGCACCAGCTTCCCTCCGGCGTGTTCAACCAGCGGGTCACCAATATCATCGGCAATGGCGTGGCTCTGAATATCGACAATCTCCTTCGGGAGATTAAAGAGGTTACCGACCGGGGCGTGCCCATGCCGAAAATTTTGGTTTCCGACCGGGTACAGATCGTCATGCCCTACCATATTTTGTTCGACCAGTACGAGGAGGAGCGGCTGAGTAAAAATTCCTTCGGCTCAACAAAATCCGGTATTGCGCCATTCTATTCGGATAAATACGCCAAAATCGGCTTCGAGCTTTGCGAATTTTACGCCGGCGATTCCTATATCAAGGAGAAACTCGAGCGGGTTCTCACCCAGAAAAACGTGTTGCTGCGGGAACTTTACCACAAGCCTGAAATGACGGTCGATGCCCTGTTTGACCAGATTGTGGCTTGGCGCGAGCAGATTAAGCCCTATGTGGCGGATACGTTTACCTTCCTATACAACGCGGTGAAGGAAGACAAAACCATCCTGTTGGAAGGCCAGCTGGGCGCTTTGAAGGATCCGGACTTTGGTATTTATCCCATGGTGACTTCCTCGTCCACCCTGGCGGGGTACGGCGCGGTGGGCGCGGGCTTGCCGCCCTATGCCATTACCGAAATTGTCAGTGTCTGCAAAGCGTATTCCAGCGCGGTGGGCGCGGGCGAGTTCGTCAGCGAAATTTTTGGCCAGGAGGCCGAGGAGCTGCGCCGCCGCGGCGGCGACGCGGGCGAATAC
>CABQAC010000276.1 GCA_902462035.1 uncultured Eubacteriales bacterium | reverse complement strand
CCCGCCGGTTATTCGGTTCCGGCGCCAGCACGAAGGATGGAAACCCGATGGTCAGCGCGCTGATTAACGTCAGCTGAATGGGCACAAAGGGGTACCGTGCGGCCAAAAAGAGAAACAGCAAAGACAGCACCACCGAATAGATGGTTTTGACGAGAAACAAAGAGGCGGCTCGCTCGATGTTGTTGATGACACGCCGGCCTTCCAGCACCACCTTGGGCATAGCCGCAAAGTTGGAATCCAGCAGCACCAGCTGGGACACATGCCGGGCGGCATCGCTGCCCGAAGCCATGGCCACGCTGCAATCGGCGTCCTTTAAGGCAAGCACGTCGTTAACGCCGTCGCCGGTCATGGCGACGGTATGCCCTTGGGCCTTCAAAGCCCTGACCAGGATACGCTTCTGCGCCGGGGTTACCCGGCCGAATATGGTATATCGCCCGGCGGCTTCGGTCACCGCATCTTCCGTTTCTAAGGCGGAAGCGTCCACAAAACGTTCTGCACCCGAGACACCGGCCCGCCGGGCAACCTCGGCTACAGTCAGGGGATTATCCCCGGAAATGATCTTGATGCCCACTCCCTGCTCCTGAAAGAAACGAAAGGTGTCCGGCGCCTCGGGCCGGATCTTATCCGCCAGCATGATCAGCGCCAGGCATTCGGCATCCGGCGCCGCCGTATCCCCCAGCGGGCCGTCCTGCCGGGCCAGCAGCAAAACCCGGTTGCCCTGGGCGGAGTATTCTTCCACCCGGTCCCGGATTTCCCCATACCGCGCCCCCAGAATGAATTCTGGGGCGCCCATTATATAAGATCCGCGCGCGCCAAAAGACGCGCCGCTCCATTTCCGCTGGGAGGAAAAAGGCGTCACGCCGTCACATTCCCACGACGTGTCCGGCGGAAAAGCCTCCTGCACCGCGCGGAAAGTACCGTTGTCGTCCTGCAGGCGGGCGGCCAGCGCGCCGAGCGCCTGTGCCACGGGGGCGTCCTCCGCAAGGGGCAGCGTTTCCTTTACCAGCATGGCCCCCTCGGTGATGGTCCCTGTTTTATCCAGGCACAGCATGTCCACTCTGGCCAAGGTTTCGATGCAATACAGCTCCTGCACCAGCGTTTTATACCGGCCCAGACGGATGACACCCACGGCAAGCGCCACACTGGTCAGCAGCACCAGCCCTTCCGGGATCATCCCCAAGAGCGCCGCCACCGTGGTGGGCACCGCGTCGTGGACGGAGATTTGAAGCAGCTGCCATTGCTTTAAAAACAGCAGAATTCCCACCGGTAAAATAGCAAGGCCGATAACCCCGATAATCTTGTTCAGAGCGTCCATCAATTCGGAATGCGGCTTTTTATGTTTTTTTGCGTCTGCCGTCAGCTTTGCGGCATAGCTATGTTCCCCTACCCGCTCAAGCCTTGCCCGGCACACTCCGGACGATACAAAACTGCCGGACAGCAGACTGTCCCCCGGCTGTTTCGTGACCAAATCCGATTCCCCGGTAATCAGCGATTCATTGACCTCCACGCTGCCTTCGGCCACTACCGCGTCGGCGCAAATCTGGTTGCCAGCCGCAAGCTGCACCATGTCGTCCAATACCAGTTCCTCGATGGGAACCGTATGCAGCGTTCCGTCCCGCACCACCCGCGCTACCGGAGCCGAGATCAGCGATAGCTTGTCGATGGTCCGTTTGGCGCGAATTTCCTGAATGATGCCGATGACGATGTTGGAAAGCACCACGCCCATAAAAAGCAGGTTGCGGTAAGATCCCACCAAAATGACACAGACCGCCAGAATAAAATTGATCAAATTAAAAAAAGTGAATAAGTTGTTCCGGATAATATCCGCCGCCGAGCGGGAGCTCCCATTTTCCTGGCGGTTGGTCAATCCTTCTTCCATCCGCTGGCGCACCTGCGCTTGGGTCAGGCCCTGCTGGGAAGAAGGCGAAAAACGCTGCGGTTGCTGTTTTTGATCCATGTTTTTTCTCCGGTTCATGTATTATTTATGGTATTTCCCGTCATGAATAATTTGAAACGCCCGATACACTTGTTCGCAAAGCATGACCCGCGCCAGCTGGTGGGGAAATGTCATGGGCGACATGGAAAGCCGCTGGTCACAAAACTGTTTGACCTCCCGGGACAACCCCCACGAACCGCCGATCACAAACGCCAGGCTGCTGACGCCGCCCACCGCTGCGGATTCGATGTTGGCCGCCAGCGCCTCGGAGGACATTTCCCGCCCTTCGACGCACAATGCCGACACCCGGGCGCCGCCGGGGATTTGATCCAACAGCCGCCGCCCCTCCGCCTGCAGGACGCGTTCGATCTGGGCTGGGGACGGTTGCTCCGGCGCCCGTTCTTCCGTCACCTCGATCAACTGGAACTTGCAGAAAGGCGTCATCCGCTTGGCATATTCGGCGCAAGCGTCCCGCCAGTAGCTTTCCTTGCATTTTCCCACACAAACCACGGTCACCGTCATCACGATTCGGAACACCCTTTCCGCGCCGGCCGGCAGGTCGCGCCTTTGTTCGTTTAGTTAACGCGCATCCGGCCGGGCCGCGCAGCATTAAAACAAGAGCATTTTCTGGCTGTTTTCCCGGGGGGCCACAGCCAGCTGATAATCCAAATCCTGCCGCATTCCAGCCATTGACAGCTCCGTCAAAGAGGCCTGCCGGGCCAGTTCCGGCAGGTTGTTTTCCTGGCTGAGGTGGGCCAGCACCACCCGCGTTGTGCCGGCACGGACCAATTCGGGCAGTTCCGCCGAACATGTCTCGTTGGATAAATGACCCACATCGGATAAAATCCGCCGCTTGAGCGGATAGGGGTACCGGCCGTTTTTCAGCATGCCCACGTCATGGTTTGATTCCAGCACCACCAGGTCGCTGCCCCGCACGCGTTGCCGCACCGTGTCGTCCACCACGCCCAAGTCGGTGG
>CABQAC010000275.1 GCA_902462035.1 uncultured Eubacteriales bacterium | reverse complement strand
GAGAAGTATCGCGCACCTCGCGGGCTTTCTCGCCGAAAATGGCGCGGAGCAGCCGTTCCTCGGCGGTCAGTTCGGTTTCGCCCTTGGGGGTTACCTTGCCCACCAAAATGTCGCCCGCATGAACCTCGGCGCCAATATGAATGATGCCGTTTTCATCCAAATCCCGCAGGGGATCTTCGCCTACGTTTGGAATGTCGCGGGTAATTTCCTCGGCGCCCAGCTTGGTATCCCGGGCCTCCACTTCGTATTCTTCGATATGGATGGAGGTGTAAACGTCGTCCCGCACCACCTTTTCGCTCAGCAGCACAGCATCCTCGTAGTTGTAGCCTTCCCAGGTCATAAAGCCGATCAGCGCGTTTTTGCCCAGGGCGATTTCACCGTTGTCGGTGGCGGGTCCGTCGGCCAGCACATCGCCGGCCTTGATCTTCTCCCCTACGCTGACCACCGGCACCTGGTTGATGCAGGTACCCTGGTTGGAACGGAGGAACTTAATCACTTCGTAGCGCTCCAGGCCGCCGTCGTCCTTTTGAATCATAATTTCGTCGGCGCTGACGCTCTTGACCACGCCGTCGTGTTTGGCCATAACGCAAACGCCGGAATCCACGCCCGCCTTGTATTCCATGCCGGTGCCCACAATGGGCGCCTGGGTTTTAAGCAGAGGAACCGCCTGCCGCTGCATGTTGGAACCCATCAGCGCGCGGTTGGCGTCGTCGTTTTCCAGGAAAGGAATCATCGATGTAGCGACCGAGACCACCATCCGGGGCGAAACGTCCATATAGTCGGCCTTCTCGGCCTCGATTTCCACAAACTCGCCGCGGAAGCGGGCGTTGACCCGGGCGCGGGCAAATTTGCCGTCTTCGCCAATGGGTTCGTTTGCCTGGGCCACGATGTATTCGTCTTCCACATCGGCGGTCATATACGTTACTTCATCGGTCACAATGCCGGTTTCCTTATCCACCCGGCGGTAAGGCGCCTCGATGAAGCCATATTCGTTGATCCGCGCGAAGGTCGCCAGGTAAGAGATCAAACCGATGTTCGGTCCTTCCGGCGTCTCGATGGGGCACATGCGGCCGTAGTGGCTGTAGTGCACGTCGCGCACCTCGAATCCCGCGCGGTCGCGGGACAGGCCGCCGGGGCCCAAAGCGGACAGACGGCGCTTATGGGTCAGCTCGGCCAGGGGATTGTTCTGGTCCATAAACTGGGACAGCGGCGAAGAACCAAAAAATTCCTTAATGGCCGCCAGAACAGGACGGATGTTGATCAGCGCGTTGGGCGTCATCACATCCACGTCGTTGGCCTGCAGGGTCATCCGTTCGCGAATAACCCGCTCCAAACGGGAAAAACCAATACGGAACTGATTTTGCAGCAGCTCGCCCACCGACCGGATGCGGCGGTTGCCCAAATGATCGATGTCGTCGGTGGTGCCAAGGCCGCAGGCCAGGCAGTTCATATAGTTGATGCTGGCGAAGATATCGTCGATGATGATATGCTTGGGCACCAGCTCGTCAATACGGTCGCGGATGGTCTGCTTTAACGTTTCCTCATCCTCGCAGGAATCGAGAATCTCGCACAGAATACTAAAGCGGACCTGCTCGTCCACCCCGCACTCCGCCTTTGGATCGAAGGAAACAAAATGGCCGAGATCCACCATGCCGTTGGAGATAATTTTAACTTCCTTGCCCGCGTCGGTGACCACAAAAACCGTGGACACACCCGCGGCGGCGATATCGTGCGCTTTCTGGCGGGTGATGATCTCGCCTTCTTCCGCCAGCATTTCGCCGGTGCGGGGATCCGCAACCGGGTACAGCAGCTTTTGCCCGGTCAGCCGCCCGGCGACGGACAGCTTTTTATTATACTTGTAACGCCCCACGCGGGAAAGGTCGTACCGGCGGGCGTCGAAGAACAGGCTGTTGATATGGGACTGGGCGCCGTCGATGGTAGGCGGCTCGCCAGGGCGCAGCTTGCGGTAAACCTCGATCAGGGCTTCCTCGGTATTCTTGCAGGTGTCCTTTTCGAAGGTCGCCTTGATGCGGTCGTCCGCGCCGAAGAAATCGACAATTTCTTGATCGGAACCAAGACCCAGCGCGCGGATAAACACCGTGATCGGAATTTTGCGGTTTTTATCGATGCGTACATAAAACACGTCGTTGACATCGTTCTCGTACTCCAGCCACGCGCCGCGGTTGGGGATGACGGTGGCGCTGAACAGCTCCTTGCCCGTTTTGTCATGATCCATCTTATAGTATACGCCCGGAGAACGGACCAGCTGAGAGACAATCACGCGTTCGGCGCCGTTGATGACGAAAGTACCGCTTTCGGTCATCAGCGGAAAATCGCCCATGTAAACATTGGAGTCCTTAATTTCGCCTGTTTCTTTGTTGTAAAGCCGGGCGGTGACCCGCAGCGGAGCCGCATAGGTCGCGTCCCGCTCTTTACATTCGGTGACGCTGTAATTCGGGGTATCGTCCAGATGATAATCCAAAAAATCCAGGACGAGATTGCCCGAATAGTCTGTGATACCGGACACATCCTTAAAGACCTCTTTCAGCCCCTGGTCCAGAAACCACTGATAAGAGTTCTTCTGCACCTCGATGAGGTTCGGCATGTCCAACACTTCGTCAATCCGCGAAAAACTCATGCGGACGTTTTTGCCGAGATGGGTTGGTTTAACATTCACCATAGGCTCTATCACTCCAATCGTCTATTTACCGACCTGTCGGTGAAAGGACAAAATTCACTTGGATTTTGTGTACAAAAACCCTTGCCAATTTGCCGGATTTATGCTACTATCTACAAGGATAAGAGCATAAAACTCCAAGATAATGCAGTATATTATTGTACAATGTATTTTAAAGATTGTCAACAATTTTTTGGTATTTTTTTGTACCATTCGATCAAAACAAACACCGGCATCAAAAGGCTGGCCATGCG
>CABQAC010000274.1 GCA_902462035.1 uncultured Eubacteriales bacterium | reverse complement strand
CCGGCGATGTGCGGGTGGAACCGTTCGGCGTGTTCGTCACCACCCCCTTAGTCACGCGCGAGCAGGCGCAAATTCATGTGCAGACCGAGCTGAAGAATTATGGCAGTACGGCCCAGGCCGTGTGCTGCCTTACCGAAGTAATTGGGCCGGACAATCAAGTGGCCGACACCATGAAAACGGAATGCACCGTTGCCCCCGGCGCGCTTTTTGTTGTAGAACAGGATAGCCGCGTACTGGAAAATCCCGCTCTGTGGTCGTTGTCTTCCCCCAATTTGTACCATGCCCGCACCACCGTCACGGCTGGGGAAACGGTCAGCGATCAAACCGAAACCCGGTTCGGCCTGCGCTGGATCCGCTGGAGCAGCGCCGACGTTACCGAGCGGGACGGCTTTATCGAGTCCCGCGGCCTGGTGGTGGACGAGGCCAAACGCGATTTGAAGCCTTCGGCCGACAATCAGAATTTTACTACCTACACCAAGGGCAGCGCCAAATCCAAGGTGGCGGTAGTGGCCGGCGGTGACCATCCCGGTGTTCACCGGGGACGAAGCCTCGGTCGCTATCCGCACCCAGGTTATCAACAACGACACCGAATCTCATGAAATCGTGCTCGAGTCCTTCGTGCAGACCTTTAACCGTACCAAATCCATCGCCATGCTGACTACGCCGCCCCGCACTTTGGCGCCGGGCGAAACCGCAGTATTCGAGCAGATGACCGACACCATCCGTTTCCCCGACGCCTGGACCGAGGAAAACCCCTACCTGCACAATTTGGTCAGTACCGTCAAAGCATCCACCGGCATCACTTTGGAATATTGCCAGACCCAAACGCCATTCGGCATTTACCGCTGCGAATCCATCGCCAATAAATGCGACTGCTTCCGCGAGGAAAACATCCGGGCGGAGCGGTACGAGGACGGCGGCACGGGCCGCTTCGCGGTCCAGCTCCGCAAAGCTGGGGAATACCAGCTGATTTTGTGCGCCGAAGGAAAAGCCAAATCCGCCCTCCTATCGGTAGACGGCGGCCCCGAGCAACCCCTTTCCTTCCGCACCAACGGCAATCGCTCCCTTGCGGCCGTTACCCTCGCTCTTTCGGCGGGCAGCCATTCCGTATCCCTGTCGGGGGAAAAGGCGGTTCTTCAAGTTCTGCCCGGCACCGCGGCCGTGGATGTGGAGGATTTGCTCACCGGCACGGGCAAAAACCAATTCCTCTTAAACGGCGAGCCGGTATTCATCAACGGTACCTGCGAATACGAGCATCTGCTGGGCGGGGACCACGCCTTTACCACCGAGATGATCGCCACCCGCATGAAGCAAATCAAAGCCGCCGGGTTCAACGCCCTGCGTGAGGCGCACCATCCCCACAACCTGCGGTATGTGGAATGGTGCGATAAAATGGGTATTCTGTATTGGCCCCAAATGGGCGCCCACTGCAGCTTTGACAACGAGCGGTTCCGCCAAAACTTCCGCAAACTGACCGCCGAATGGGTTAAAGAGCGCCGCAACAGCCCCTCGGTCATCCTGTGGGGTATTCAGAACGAGTCCACCCTGACCACGGAATTCGCACGGGAGCTGACCGAATTGATCCGCTCGCTGGATCCCGCGGCCACGGTGCAGCGCAAAACCACCACCTGCAACGGCGGCGCCGGCTCCGACTGGAACATTCCCCAGAACTGGACCGGTACATACGGCGGCAGTGTGACCACCTATGATCAGGACATCGTCAAAGGCAAAATGTACGGCGAATACGGCCAGTACCGGGTCATCGGCTTCCACGAGGAAGGCGACTGCGAACAAAAGCAGAATACCGGCGGCGATGTGTGCGAAGAACTGTTCACCTATTGCCTGGAGACCAAGGTCCGCTTGGGCGAAAAAGCCAAAGACAACGCCTACGGCCATTTTCAGTGGATTTTTGCAGCTCACGCCAATCCCGGCCGGGAAACCCTTTATTGCCTGGACGGCCACGGTGTGGACGGCGTGGGCGTCATCAACAGCAAGGGGCTGCTCACCAACTGGGGCGAGCCGGTGGACGCTTACTATATGTACCGCGCCAACTACGCTCCCAAGGATACCGAACCGATGGCCTACATCGCTTCCCATACCTGGCCGGACCGCTGGCAGCAGCCGGGAATAAAGGACCATATTATCGTCTATTCCAATTGCGACGAAGTGGAGCTTTACAACGATTACGGCCATGCTTCCCTGGGCGTGCGTAAAAAAGCGCCCGGCGAAACCCATTTTGAATGGAACCAGGCCCAAATCCGATACAACGTTTTGTATGCCGAGGGACGGGTCGGCGGCAAGACAGTGGCCCGGGACCTGATTCTGCTCCATAACTTGGAGCGAGCCCCCCATCTGGACGGCTGGTATCGTAACCGTCAGAACATCACCAAACCCGCACAGGATACGACATACTTGTACCGGGTCAACTGCGGCGGCGAGTCCTACACCGACTGCAACGGCAGCGTATGGCAGGCCGACCAGCCGCTCCTGGGCAACGCCTGGGGATGGTCTTCCTGGGCGGAAGATTATCCGGAGGTCGATCCGCTGCTGGGCAGCGTCCGCGCCGTTTCCGATCCTATCCACGGCACAACCGACGAGGCGCTGCTGCAATCCTATCGCTATGGGCGGCAGAAGCTGCGCTACACTTTCCCGGTGGAGGACGGCGATTACCAGGTGGAACTGTATTTGATGGAACCCTGGTACGGCGTCGGCGGCGGTATGGACTGCGCCGGATGGCGGCTGTTCGACGTAGCCGTCAATGGCGAAACCGTGTTAAAGGACGTAGATCTGTGGAAAGAAGCCGGCGTTCACCATGCGGTCAAAAAGGTGGTCAGCGCCCATGTGACAGGCGGCAAGCTGGTTCTTTCCTTCCCCAAAGTCAACAGCTATCAGGCGGTCGTGTCCGCTATCGCCATCGCGAAAAAATAACTTCATGGCAAAA
>CABQAC010000273.1 GCA_902462035.1 uncultured Eubacteriales bacterium | reverse complement strand
CTGGGTGGCAAATACCTTCAGCCGGTACCTGGCGGCCAAAACCCGAAGGCCCTTTACGTGATCGATATGCTCGTGGGTCAAAAAAATTCCGCTCAGCGAACGGGGTTCTACGCCAATTTGATTGAGTGCGGTTTCGATACGCTTCGCGCTGACCCCGGCGTCGATTAAAAAGCCGTGCCCACCGCTGCCAAAATACATAGAGTTTCCACTGCTGCCGCTGAACAAGGGACAAAATCGTGCCATGAAGCGCCTCCGGCGGTCCGGGCAACCGGCCGGCGCGCGGCCGGCTGGTTCGGGACCATGCGATGTTTTTTATTCTAAAGACAAAAATTATCTTATTTCTTATGATCCGTATTATATTGGAACGGCAAAGCCCTAAGCCGCGGGCTTCTTGTTATATTCATCAATTCACGAGCTTCTGACGGCGTATTTTAATAAGGCAAGTCATTTCAAATAAAAAAGCCATCACAAAAGCCGGAAAGTGGAAAGCAACATCAAATATATTATAATACGCATCAAACAATCCGTCTCTGATAAAATACGCGATACCATAAATGCACATGGTTAAGAATGTTGTGATCCATACGATGATACTCATTTTTATCGAACCGCATATGCTAATATCGTGTTTTTTTGAAACATAATAGCCTAGTATTGGGCCAGAAACAAAGGGAAGAAATTGGATGGGAATATAAATCAGAAAAGTCCATTGCCACAATGCCGCCTCAGAATCCGCTGGAATGACGTATTTGACACCCAGAAGAAGCGCAATTACCAAATCATATATCCAAAAATATTTTAATTGCTTTAACATTGCAAGCATATTACCGGCTCCTATTTGCACAATTGCTATAAAACCGAATTTCATACCCATCCACTTACTACAAGCTAAAAGTTATCACTCCGCCGTAAAATGCCGACAATCGCGTACACACATTACATTTTATGATGGCTACCATATTTTTTATTGATTTGACAGGCGGAAATCCGCTTAATCATCCCCCGCAAGCGCTTATAAAACCTTTTTTCAAAATATCCTGCATTTTGCTTGTTGGTAGAGTCCTACGCCCGCCGCAAATTGGCATTTATAAATAAGCGTGCACTATTTCAAAATTGTGTTCTAAAGTATTGCTGCCATCTAACTCAATTTGTTCACACCGCAAAAGTTTTTGCCACTGATCATGTTTCGCTTTGCTTCTCATGTCTATCCCGCCATTATCGTAAGCCGATGCCCATTCAATAAATTCCCTATGAGCTTCATACATATCGCCGCCAATATCAATACGAGCGCCGAAACGCGCTCTTTCTCTCTTTTTTAATCTTTCTATCCGTATATCCGTTTCCGTTTCTATTCGAATTGCCAATGTAAATAATGGTATCAGCTCATCTCCCCAATCAACAAGAGAACCAGAAATTACAACTTTGTCCCATTTTGAAAACTCCCTTTTCATCAGTGCAAGTCTTTCGAAAACATCCCTTTTTATTGTATAGGGCGGATTCGTTGGCAGCCAAAAATAATTATCCGTATCCATCCAGTGGCAGCCTGTTTTTTCGCTGATATATTTTCCTAACGTAGAAGTTCCTGACCCTGCCGCACCATAGATATGAATCATTTGCATCGTCATGAACCTCCACGAGTTCCGGCTTGGTGGTTTTTCGATAAATACACTATACCATTCAAATTAATTCTTTGCTTTAGCCAGCCGCCCCAACGGTTAAGGTGAACGGGCTTTGTGACTGCTGACAAATTCATATACTTTTTTTATTATACACGCTTCTGGGCCCTGCGTCCAGCCGGAACCAAAAAAAGCCCGGCTGCCAAAGCAGCCGGGACGCAACGGGTTTCAAATCAGCGGTGGGTTCCCAGGTAGAACAAAGCAATGGTACCGGGGCCGGAATGCGCGCCGATCACCGGATCCACATAGTTAATCCGGATTTCCTTGACGCCGAGCCTTTCCCGTACTTGGCGCTCCACATACCGGGCGTCTTCCAGCGAATCGCCGTGGGAGATAAAGACAATCTGTTCCTCGGGATGAATGGCCGTTTCCGCCATATGGTCCACCAAAACATCCAGGGACTTGTTCCTGCCCCGCGCTTTGCCCACATTGATCAGCCGGCCTTCGTTATCCACATGGAGAACCGGTTTGATGCCCAGCATGGTCCCCACCAACGCCGTAGTAGCCGAAACACGGCCGCCCTTTTTCAGGTGGTGCAAATCGTCTACGGTAAACCAATGGCACAGGTGCAGCCGGTTTTCCAGCAGCCAATCCCGCAGTTCCTCGATGGAAGCCCCCGCCTGCCTGCGCTGGGCACCATGATAAAGCAGAAGCCCCTGCCCCATGGAAGCGGAAAGGGAGTCCACCACGTAAATTTTGCGTTCGGGGTATTCTTCCTGCAATTCCTTGGCCACTAAGCTGGCCACATTATAAGTGCCGCTCAGCGCGGAAGAAAAGGCCAGATAAAGAATATCCTTGCCCTGCTTTAAAACTTCCTCGAATGCTTCACGGCAGTTTTGCATATCGAGCTGGGAAGTTTCCAGCATGGTACCGCCGCGCATCAAATCGTAAAACATTTTGGTCTCGGTCTTTTTTCCCTTGACATAACTGTAATATTCCTGGTTGCCAGCACGCACCATCAAGGATAGGATTTGGACATCGCATTCCTCGATCATTTCGTCGGTTAGGTTGGAACAGGAATCGCTGATTAATTCGTAGTTCATAAGATTCGTCAATCCTCTCTTCTGGGTGCGCCCAGCCTTATGCAGGGCAAATTCTGCATGATCTAGTAATCAAAACTATGTTACCACAGCGGGCAGCATGTGTCAACTTTTTCCTTTGCGCGCCAGCTTGCGCGGCCTGCGCGGCTCGTTGGGATCTGGGAAGCTGCCTTCCTCTTTTTTCTTTTTAAGGAGCACAAATCCAGCGGCGGCGATAACCAGCGCGCCCAG
>CABQAC010000272.1 GCA_902462035.1 uncultured Eubacteriales bacterium | reverse complement strand
CAATCGAGACATGGCCAATACCGCCATACGTCAACTCACTGTAAATCTCATCCGACAGCACCATGATGTTGGTGCCGCGGATCACTTCGGCAATTTCCTCCAGATGTTCCCGCTTCATAATGCCGCCGGTGGGGTTGTTGGGATAAGGAAGAATCAGAAGTTTGGTGCGGCTGGTTATTTTTTCGCGCAGCGCGGCGGCCGTCACCCTAAAATTGTCCTCTGCTTTGGTTACGATGGAAACCGGCACTCCCCCCGCCATTTGCGTCAAAGGGACATAACACACAAAGCTGGGTTCGGGAATCAGCACCTCGTCCCCCTGGTCCACCAGCACCCGGATGCAGTCGTCGATGGCCTCGGAACCGCCCACCGTGACCAGCACCTCGTCTGCCGGGCTGTAGGAAAGCTGGTAGCGCCGCTCGTAATAGCGGGAAATTTCCTCCCGCAGTTCCATAAAGCCGCGGTTGGGGGAATACCAGGTCCGCCCTTTTTCCAACGACTGAATGCCGGCTTCCCGGATGTGCCAGGGCGTTGAAAAATCCGGTTCGCCAATGCTGAGGGAAATTACGTCCTCCATCTCGTTGGCAATATCAAAAAACTTCCGGATCCCGGAGGGTTTGACCCGTTTGATCCGGTCGTTGAGCAAAGACTGCACGTCCATTTTATCGTCCATCCTTTCAGGCGCCAACTGCCAAAAGGGCAGCCGCGGCAATGGCTAGCCATCCGCTTGCGGTACAAAGCAGCCGCCTTTTCCGCAAACGTTACAGCACCATGCTCCTTCTTTCTTCCTCCGGTTCTCCGCTGACCACAATTCCGTTTTCCTTATACCGCGTCAGCAAAAAATGGGTTGCCGTAGAAAGAACCGAATCCAGGGTGGACAGCCGCTTGGCCACAAACAGGGCGATTTCCTGGAAGGAAGCGCCGCGAATTTCCACCAGCAGGTCGTAACCGCCGGACATCAGGTAAACGCTCTCGACTTCCTGAAATTCCATAATCCGCCTGGCAATTTCGTCAAACCCAAAGTCCCGCTTGGGGGTCACCTTCAGCTCGATCAGCGCGCTGACATGGTCAGTGCCCAGCTTGTCCCAGTCCACCACGGCCGAATATCCTTTCAGCACACCGCTTTTTTCCAGGTCCTCGATCGCGGCGGCGGCATCTGCCTCCGTAATCCCCAACAAAACCGCGATTTGCTTGTTGCTCAGCCGCGCGTTTTTCTCGAGCAGCCTGACGATTTTTTCTTTCATGGTATCGACCGTCCTTTCTTTGTGAAGCCGGTGTGCATTTTCCGCTTGCCGCGGCAAATCTGCCTGTTGTTTTTTGGGGTGGGAAGGATGGCGCGGCTGCGGTTTATGCCCTTCGGACGCCTGGCTCATTTGGAGCCGCGTCCTTCCCTTCCATCGAGATAAAAAAGGAGCGGGCCCGCCGCCCGCCCCTGCTGGCCTCCGGTTATGCCGCAGCATCCGATCCATCTTTTTAGATTTTATTTATTATACTGAAAACGCCACCGCCTGTCAACGGCGCAGGCGCCTGTGCCGCGCGCTAACCCAGGGTAATTTGTTCTGGCTGGCGGCCCCGGTACACCGTCACATAGCGAAATCCCGCCGCCCGAAGCAGATCGTAGCCTTCCGCAATGCCCTTGCCCAGATCCGCGGCGCAATGGGCGTCGGAACCGACTGTTACAAAACGGCCGCCCAGCGCGCGGAACCGGCGGACCAAATCCAAATGGGGCATGGTTTGGCCAATGGCCTGCCGCAGGCCGGACGTATTGACCTCCAGCGCCTTGCCGCCTTTCGCCAGCGCGCGCAGGATTTCGTCAATCTGCGGCATGTACCGCGCCATATCCACCGGAATGCCGTGCTCCCCCACGATGTACCGCAGCGGGTAGGTCAGGTGGGCCAGGGAATCAAAATTCCCCCAAACGGTCAATTCCAGGAGTTCCTCGAAATAACGGCGCAAAAAATGGTCCACGTCCACCGCGCTGTAATCCAATTCAAAAAAGTCGCGCTCGTTTCGCACGCTATGAACCGAAGCCAGTACAAAATCATATGCGCAGCGGTCCAGGGTCTGTTCGGCGTACGAAAGGTCGTGCAGGGCCTGTCCGATTTCGATGCCGGCCAAAAGCTCCGTTTGGATGGGCTGGTCCTCCGCAAGGGCACGGATATCCTGAAACGAAACGATCACCGAATCGCGGTATCCCTCGCTCAGATAAGCGTTGATTTCGCAGTGATCGGTTATGGTTACGGCGCGCAGGCCCAGGTCCCGGGCCCTGCGGTACAGGTCCGTTATGGAGTCGCGGCCGTCCCGGGAATGGTCGGAATGGCAGTGGGAATCGCATACCGCCGGATAGCGCATGCCGTTCTCCTCCTTTTTTTCTGATAATGGTTCCGCTCTATCATATCATATCCGCAGCGGCCGCGGATAGATGAATACCGCGAAAAAACTTTATGTTGTTGGTTTCAAAAACTATTCATTTGTGATATTATATAATCCAAGCTTAGAAAAATCGGGCAAAATACCCAGGAACCAACGAAATTGACGGAGGGATCAGTCATGCGCGCAGTCATCACGGTAATCGGCAAGGATATGGTCGGCATTTTGGCCAGCGTCTCGGCGGTATGCGCCAAATCCGGCATGAACATCGTAGAGGTCACCCAATCTATTTTACAGGATCTGTTCGCCATGATCATGATGGTGGAGATCACCGACAAGGCCATTCCATTTCACGTATTTTCCGCCGAGATGGATCAGCTCAGCCAGCAGACCGGCCTTTCCATCCATGTGATGCACGAGGACATTTTTAACTCGATGCACCGCATTTAACCGGAAAGGAGTCGAATCAACATGCTGGATACCAGGGATATTTTAGAGACCATTACGATGATCCGGGAGGAACACCTGGATGTTCGGACCATCACCATGGGCATCTCCCTGCTGGATTGCATTGACCCGGACATCGACCGGGCGTGCGATAAAATATACGATAAA
>CABQAC010000271.1 GCA_902462035.1 uncultured Eubacteriales bacterium | reverse complement strand
TAAGCGGCCGCCACCGCGATTTCCCGGGCGGTTCCGGCATCCTCGGCCGCGGCCGGGATTCCTGGCACGCCCAGCGCGGCGGACACCGCGCCCTCGTTCATGATGCCGCCCCGGGCTAAAAACAGATCCTCACAATGCGCGGTTACCCGCATCCCCAACGCGCTTCCCCGTACCATGGCGTCCGCCAAAAAACGGGTGTTTTCCACCGGTCTGCCGTCGTCGGACAGCGCGATTGCCCCCGCGCTGCGCAGCGCGGCCCAATCCGTGGGCGCTTCACTTTTCAGCCCCTTGGTGATGGCTGCCGCCACATACACTCTGGCATCCGCCGTTTGGCTGCGGAAAAGGACGTCCGCCACCGCTTCGGGCGTGTCCAGCGCGGGCTGGGTGTTGGGCATGGCAAGCAAGCTGGTAACGCCGCCGGCAGCGGCAGCTTTGCACCCGCTTTGAATATCCTCTTTTTGTGTTTGACCAGGATCCCGCAGATGAACATGCATATCCACCAGACCCGGGGCGGCGGTCCATCCGGCGGCGTCCACCACCTCCATGGTGTCATCCGGCTGAATATCAGGGGAAACCGCCTCGATCCGGCCATCGCACAGCAACAAGCAGCCTGCCATATCCAGCCGCTGGGACGGATCTAGAATCCGGGCGCCCCGTACCAGAATCTTTTTTTCCATATATTTCCCCATCTTTCCTTTTTGTGATTTTAAAACACGTAGTGATCTGATAATATTATCCTGTATAAACAAATGCTTTGTTTTTGTCACATAAAGTCGAGCAGCCGTAAAATCTGCGAAGCAGGCACATATTGCTGCTCTTATTATATCGGATAGGGAGGATGATGTCCATAGAACCGTTTGGGGAAACAAAATAGTTCTTAAAAAATATATTGGTAAGCCCGTATCGTGGTATAATAATCGGCGTTAGCCGTAGAACAAAATGGGTCAAACATGCGATCTTCAAAACGGGCGTTATCGGGAAAGGAAGATCAAGATGAATGTTCTCGGTCACAGGGGAGCCAGCGCATACGCTCCCGAAAACACCGCGCCCGCTTTCCGGAAGGCCATTGAACTAGGCGCCGACGGCGTCGAATTCGACGTGCATTTGACAGCGGACGGACGGGCGGTGGTCATGCACAATTTCGAGCTGGAAAAAACGTCCTCCGGCGTTGGGCTGATATCCAATTATACGCTGGGGGAATTAAAACTGCTGGACGTTGGCAAATGGTATTCCAGGGAATATGAAGGCACGGTCATTTTGACCTTGGAAGAAGCGCTGGAAATCGTGCGGGACATGCGCGTGATCAATGTGGAAATAAAAGCCCCAAAGCCCCCTTACCGCAATTTGCCCGAAATTGTGGGACAAACGGTCAAGTATATGGGCCTTAGCCATAAGGTCATCGTATCTAGCTTCAGCAGTCAAGTGGCGCTCAGCGCCAAAAAGAGCAATCCAAAATTAAAAGCCGCCTTGATTTACGACCGGCCGGTGTATTTCCCCACGCCGGTGAAATACGCCGAAAAGGTAGGGGCAGACGCCCTTCATCCGGCGGACCGGATGGTAACGGCGCAGTTGGCCTTGGCATGCACCAAAGCCGGAATTGAATTGAACGTGTGGACGGTCAACAACCCAGCCCGTGCCAGAATGCTTCAGTCCTGGGGGGTGACCGGCATCTTCAGCGATGAACCGGACACGGTGCGTTCCATGCTGCGCAAATAGGGTCGGGCCTGCCGGCAAACCAGGATGGCGCGGAAGGATGGAACCTAATTATATGAAAAAAAACAACCTGGGCATGGTCTGCTGGGGAATTGTCCTGGTGGCGCTGGATTATCAGCTGAACGGCATCGATGTGCTCCCCGACATTCTGGGTTATGCGCTGGTCCTGTGGGGGTTTCGCGGACTTGCCCGCGAAGAGGGAAGCGGACGCACCCGTTTTGGGGAAGGCGTATATGCCGCTGCGGGGCTTCTAATCTTAGCGGCAGTGGAGCAAACCCTTACGCTGCTGTCGCTGCACCAGGTTTTGGCGGTGGCTGCGGCATGGTATATTGCCGTATTCGCAGTCGACGCGCTGCTGTATGCCGCCATGGGCTGGGTGCTGCTTCGCAGCCTTTCGGTATGGTGCGAGGCAAGCGGAGACGCCCAAACAGCCAGCCAATGCCGGATATATGCCGTGGTCTTTATTCCGGTAGCGGCGGTTAGTTATCTGTTCAGCAAGATTTCCGGCGGGACGCTGTATACCATATCTTTTTTGGTGTATATCTTAATCTCCGTTGGCTTGCTGATGATGGCCCGGGCGGCACAGAACGCCATGGACGAGTAATTACATTTATATATGTATAGAAATTGATAGAAAAAGGAGGGTGTGGCGCACCCTCCTTTTTGTCGGCATTAAGAACAGAATAGATGATTTCCGATTTGTTTGATGACCGGCCGGGACAGCATCCATTTGTTGGAGGTTTTGGCCGGGTTATAATAATAAATTGCGCCGCCGGTGGGGTCTACGCCGTTCATCGCGTCCTGGGCCGCGCGCCGGCAGGATTCGGCCACAGGCTGGTTGATTTGCCCGTCGGTCATGCAGGTGAAAGCGCCGGGCTGATAAACCACGCCCGCGATGGTGTCGGGGAACGAAGGGTGTTCCACGCGGTTTAAGATAACGGCGCCCACCGCCACCTGCCCGGTGTAAGGCTCTCCGCGGGCTTCGGCCGAAATAACCCGCGCCAGCAGTTCCACATTGTTGTTCCCCTGGGTGCCCGCGCTGCCTGCGGACAGTCCCATGGCCTGCAAGGTGCGGGTCCCCGCAATACCGTCTACCGCCAGCCCGTTTTTTTCCTGGAACTTTTTCACCGCTTTTTGGGTCTGCAGCCCGAAGATCCCGTCAATGTCTCCGTCGTAATAACCCCATTGCTTGAGTTTGGTTTGAATTTGAGTCACTTCGTTGCCCCGGGACCCTAATTTGGACAAGACTTGGCTGGCAGGCGGCGTAAACACGCCGG
>CABQAC010000270.1 GCA_902462035.1 uncultured Eubacteriales bacterium | reverse complement strand
TTTTGATCCGTTGGTAAACGCGATGGGATCCAAGCCGAACAAGCCGCGGATCATATTAAACAAACCGTCTTTGGCGCTGAACTGAATCAGCATGCCGACCACGATTACAATGGTGATGAAATGAGGGATGTACGAAATGGTTTGAACCACGCGCTTAAAGGGGTTGCATCTGACCTCGTTGAGGAGCAACGCCAAAATAATCGGACAGGGAAAGGTAAAAATAAAGGTGGATACACCCACGACAAAGGTGTTTTTCAGCAGATTCCAGGATGCTGTGTTTTGGAAAAATAATTGAAAGTTTTTATACCAGGGATCGACCCACGGGCTATTGGTGACGCCCAGAGCCGGGTTATAATTTTTAAATGAAATCAATATCCCATAGATGGGTCCATAATTGAAAATCCCCACAATGATGATTGCGGGAATACATAACAGGAGCAACTGGTACTGGTTGATCAGTTTTCTGCCGATCTTCCGCCATTTGGTTTTTGGCTTGGCTGCCGCGATGGTGCTGCTTTTCATACCTGATCCTCCATTTCGTGATGGTATCGTTGGTCTGCGTTACCCTTATTATGGAGGTTCAAACAGCATATGGGTATGAAGAAATCTTATTCCACTATGTAAAATCAATCAAAAACACGTTTGATATCATAAAAAAATAGTAATTATTCCATCGAACTCGCAAAATAACATGCTTTACAACGGAAAATTGCCAGAATGGACATAAATTGTTTCAAAACAATAAAAGCCCTTCCCCGGGTACCCGGGGAAGGGCTTTTAAAAACGCGCGATTTTCAGAAAAGCGTATGAACAGAACCACGCGGTGACCAGTGATTTTTAGAATACGATTAATCGTAGATAAAGCGGATGGCTTTTTCAATCCAGTCGGAGGACATGTGTTCCTCTCCGAACCGGCGGTCGCCGCATACCACTTGGTCCCCAAGGGAGAGGCCGTGCGGGCCGCGTCGGTAAATATGAAGCTCCAGCGGAATGTGACGGTCAGCCAGCGCCGCGCCGAAAGCCAGGGAATTTTGCACCGGCACCGCGGCATCTTCCGCCGTATGCCAAATAAAGGTGGGGGGCGTGTCTTCGTTAACCTGCTTTTCCAGGCTGGTCAGTTCCAGCATCTTCGGATCCCGGCACCCGTCCTCGCCCAAGAGCGCTTTAAAGGAATCGCGGTGGCAGGGCCCTTCGTTGATAATGACCGGGTAAGCCAGCACCAGCGCATTGGGGCGCAGCACATCGCCGGTCTTTTTCAGATACGGCGCCACCATCGGATGGTTCCAGAACACAGCCGCCGACGCGGCCAAATGGCCGCCCGCAGAAAAGCCGCACAGCGCGATCCGATTGGGATCCAGGCAAAACCGTTCCGCGTTTTCCCGGATATACGCCATGGCTGTCAGCGTTTCGCACAACGCTTGGGGAAACCTTGCAGGAGCGACGCTGTATTCCAGCACAAAAGCGCAAATACCGGCCGCGGCAAAACGCAGGGCGATCGGTTCGCCCTCCCGCGGGGAAACAAAGGTATAGCCGCCGCCCGGACAGATCAGCACGGCCGGGCGGAGCCGGTCGGCGGGGATTTCGATAGACGGGTCGGGCACATAGGAGGACAGGGTGGCGGTAAAATCGCTTTTTCCTGGGGTGGTAACGTTCAGGTTGATGCTTTCGTACTGCATTTTTGCAATCATACTTTCGTGCGGCCGGGCGGTATTCCGCCCGGTATAATCCGGCAATCAGGCGGCCGGTAGATGGTCAGGACATTTCCCGCAACCGGGCCACAGACGCGCCGCTGATAAAGGAAAGGGGCAGCGTCCGCACCGCCGGATCGGGGGTGTTTCCCTTCATACGGAAAAGCAGCAGCTTAGAGGCAGTCTCCGCCATGCGGCGCATGGGCTGCGCCACAATGGTCAGCTGAGGCCGGATAATTTGAGACAAGGTCAGGTTGTCAAACCCGATGATGGAAAGTTCGTCCGGAATTTTCAGCCCTAATTCGTTGACCGCAATGATGGTTCCCACCGTAATTTCGTAATTTGCGCAGAACACGGCGGTGGGCCGCCGCAGGGAACCAAGCAGCCGTTTGGCCCCCTCGTAGCCGCCGTCGATGGTATGCCCTACCTTGACCACCGAGCCAGGCCCGCGGTCCATGCCGTATTCCCGCAGTCCCGCGTCAAAGCCGCGCATCCGTTCGCTCATGGTGTAGGATTCCTCGGACCCGCACAGAATGGCGGCCCGGCGGTGGCCGTGACGGGCGAACTCCCAGGCGGCCCGGCGGGAGGCGGCAAAATTATCCACTAAAATAGTATCGAACCCATATTTGGAAACCGGGCGGTCCAGCAGCACCACCGGGATGTCCCGGAGATTGGCGCCGGTTAAATGTTCGCCGCTGCCGTCGAACGGGATGTTAATAATACCGTCCACCATTTTGCCCAGCAAAAAGTCAAGCGCGTCTTTTTCCATCGCTTTGTCCATACGGCAGTCACAGACGATCGCGCCGTACCCGTTTTTGCGCAGCAGATCTTCAATGTCCGCAATGATGGTGGTGTTGAACGTACTATTCAGTTCGGGAATCAGCACGCCGACCGTTTTGGACCGGCGGGTTTTTAAACCCCGTGCAAATTCATTGACCCGAAAGTCCAGCGTTTCGATGGCGCTATCGATGGCACGCGCGTTTTCCTCCAGCACATTTCCGCCGTTGAGGTATTTGGAAATGGTGGACAGGGAAAGCCCGGTCAGCCGCTGGATGTCCTTATAGGTGGATGGCATGCGCGTCCGTCCTTTCACGCGGCCGGGGCCGTGATGGATTTATTGCCCCGCTGCGGCTTTAATAATAAGCGCCCGGCGGGAAAAAGTCAAACCGGGTCTAGTTGCCGGGCGCAGAAGGCGCCGCAAGGCGGAAATTTTTTTGTTTTGTTCCGGGGTTTTCGGAAGAGAATTCCCCCAAAGGCCGCCGGGAACACCCAGGGGGCCTTGCTGCCGCGCGGCAATAAAAACAGCGGCGGG
>CABQAC010000269.1 GCA_902462035.1 uncultured Eubacteriales bacterium | reverse complement strand
GGAGTTGATCCTCCCGCGCCGGGCTTTTGTATGGATGGCGAAAGATTCCTTTCTTACGGCTAAAAAGAAAACAGAGAAGTTGAAATATTACAGAAACGCTTGACAACCCGGCCCGAGAGGATAGGATAAAACAGAAGAGGCAGCCCTTGCTTTTTATCACAGAATAAGGGGGAAGATCATGGAAACGAAAAGTCAAAAAGTCTTGCGCAAAATCGCTGGGGAACACGCTGCGATTCCCGACCTGGCAAAGGGCGCGGAGGTGCGCCGCAAACTGATGCCCCATACCCCGGGCGGCATGTTCGACGGCCCGCTTGGCCGCTCACCCCGGATTTTTACCCCGTCAATGAAAGGCAGCCTGTGGGGCAAGGCGGAAAACGTCACCCTCAGCCTGCTGAAGAACGACGTGTACGACCGCCGGTATCATGTGCTCGACCAGCCCTTTACCTTGGAACAGGTGGTCAAGGGCGCTTTTTCCGAAAAAAACAGCCGGTTTGACGACATGCCGCACAGCGGCCAGGTCCGTTCCAAGCCCGGCGTGCTGGTGGAGGAAGGCGGCCGCCGGAATTTTCAGGCATGGTCGGCGGTGTACGCTTTCCCCTGCCAAAAGCCGGTGGGACAGATTATTTTGCAGGCCCAGGGAATGAAGGGTGCCGGCCAGCCGGAGGCGGTTCATTCTCTGGAAGACGGCGGCATGGAAATTTCCATGCAGGGAGCGAACGGTGCGTCGCTGCGCCTTTGTTATGCCATGTCGGTCCACGGCAGCGTAACGGCGGTGCGGGCCGCGTACCAAAATCAACCCGTGCCCCCGTCCTTCCGGCTGTACCGGCATACCGACCAGGCCCACCGCAAGTATATGGACGAGCAAGGGAACTTTATCCCGGAAAACGAGCGGCCGGTGGTTTACTGGCCGTCCGATGGCAAAAAAGAGATGGAGCGGTACCGGTTTGAGGACGACGTAGCGTTTAACGGCCCCTTCGACCCGCCCCAAAGCGGCTGTGACGGCCCGTTTTTTTGGATTTCGCAAAAATTTCCTTCCGACCGCACTTTCCCAGAAGGCTTTGAGTACGTGATGATGGGATTGACCGACGACGGCGGCGCGTCGCTGGACTGCGAACAGGGGAAAAAAGGGCTTGGTTCCCCGCTATACGCCGAACACGAGTCGGACGAATTCGGCAATCTGCTGACAACCCAGCAGGACAAGGAAAAACGGATTTATGAGCTGGAGCTCGAAACCGGTATGGGCGCCGGGTTCGAAGGGGAGTTCCGGCGGCAGGAGTATGTCTATTCCATGACCCGCAACGCCCCGGGCGCCGCGGCCACCGCTGTGTTTTCCGGGAACGAAGGCGTTACCACCGGCTATTTTGTGGTGGTGACCTCCAACGACGGGCCCGACCTGCTGGCCGAAGCCAAGCGCAGGCTGCTGGCGGCCCGGGAACAGGGATTTGATAAAATTCAGTCCGAAAACGCCCAATGGTACCAGGATTTGTACGAACGCAGGCAGCGCGGCCGCTTTTTTGTGGAAGCGCCGCAAGACGAGCTGGAAGAAATCGACCGGAAAACCCTGCAAAACGCCTATAAAAGCTGGTCCCACCCGCTGGCGGGCTTTTGCGCGCCCGACCCCGCCAAACTGGAGGGTGGCGCCAGTTTTGCTGGTTTTGATATGGACGCCCAGTCGTGGCACAGCATGCCGTGCTACAACGAACTGTTTCCCACCCGCATGCTGGTTTGCCGCCAGCAGGAGTGGATGAGCTTGTGGGTCAAGCTGGTGGACTTTTGGCGGGACGCGTTCTGCAAAAAAGCGCGTGATTCTTTTGGGTTGCCCGGCATGACCATGACCCACGGTTATCTGCCGCCTGTCCGTCCGGATTCCCGGTACGTGCAGAACCAATGTTTGGATTATTGCTTGGATACTTCGGCCCAGGTGCTGAAGGTTCTGTGGGATTTGTGGGATTACCAGGGGGACGAAGCGCTGCTTGCCCAAAGCGTTTACCCTGCGATGCGGGAACTGGCTATTTTCTTCGAGGCGTTCGCCCGGCGCGGATGGGACGGGACGTATTACCACCTTTCGCCGGTGGTGGAGCCGGAAAACTGGGGGATTTCCTACCAGCTGAAATACGCCACCGACACAACCGCGGCTCTCTCCATGTTCCGCAAGACGTTCCGCTGCGCCATCGAGGGCGCCCAGCTGTTGGGACGGGACGCGGATAAAATCCCCGGCTGGCAGGAGGTGCTGGACCACTTGGCCCCCTACCCGCGGTTCCAAATGGGAAGCGGCGAAATATTGGGCGGCAACGCCGGGGCGATCCCCCGCTGGAGCGCCGGGGACCACGGCCACTTTACCGGGCTTTATCCCGCCACCTTGGCGGACGATATCAACCTGGATAGTACGCAGGAGGAAAAAGATCTGATTGTCCGGTCGATGGACGCGGTACGCTGCGACCGGGATGACGGAGCCTATATCCTGGTGGGCGCGTTGCGGGACCGCACGCCGTCCGGTTACGCGGTGGAAGCGCAGAAAATCGAGACCGGCGCCGAACTTGCCGACCAGCTTTTCCTGGAGCCGGAGCGCCTTTTAAACAGCCGTTCGGGGCGGATTCATCTGTTCCCCGCTGTGCCGGACTGGGCGGAAGTGTCTTTTGCGGGCTTTTTGGCCCGGGGCGGCTTCGAGGTTTCCGCCGCCAGGGACGCGTCCGGCGTGACGGCGGCCACCGTTCGGGCAACCCGTTCGGTGCCGTTGCTGCTGATGAACCCATGGCCCGGAAAGGCCGTGAAGGTGACCGACTGCGGCACGGGTGCGGATGTGGCAGTGGAACAGGATTTGACAAACGGCGAATGCTTATGCGTCGCCGCCCAGGCCGGGCATTGTTACAGCTTTGATTTAGCATGACATCATAAAAGAAAAGGGAGGAGGGGCTGTCTGCCCCTCCTCCCTTTTTCCTTCCCCGCGGAAGGATGTCTTTCCCACAGGCCGGCGCTTCCCGCCGCAGCGACATAGGAGCGCCCCTGAAGGACCGGC
>CABQAC010000268.1 GCA_902462035.1 uncultured Eubacteriales bacterium | reverse complement strand
GCCCCGCTTTTTTAACCCGGTTCACAAGAAAAGGAGGCGCTGGTTTGGAACCGTTAAAGCTGTTGGCCACATGTAAGGATTATATTTGGGGCGGCAACAAGCTGCGAACCGAATTCAATCAGGAAAGCCCCCTTCCCCGGTTGGCGGAAAGCTGGCTGCTTTCCTGCCACAAGGACGGACCTTCCGTCATTGTTAACGGTCCCTTTGCCGGCCGCGCGCTGCCCGAATATTTGGAGCAGGCGGGCCCAGGGGTTTTGGGCAGCCGCTGCGCGCAGTTTGATTTTTTCCCGGTTTTGATCAAATTGATCGATGCGAAGGACCGCCTTTCGGTGCAAGTACACCCGGATGACGAATACGCCATGCGGGTGGAAGGGGAATACGGCAAAACCGAAATGTGGTACGTGCTGGACGCGGAGCCCGGCGCGTTCCTGTACTATGGGCTGGAAAAACCGGTAGCCAAGCCGGAATTCCGCGCGAAAATTGACGACGGCACGCTGCTTGAGCTGCTGCACCCCGTAACGGTCGAAAAAGGGGACGTGCTGTTCATCGAGGCCGGGACCCTTCACGCCATCGGCGCCGGGCTTGTCATCGCCGAAATCCAGCAAAATTCCAATACCACCTACCGGGTGTTCGATTACGGCAGGGGCCGCCCTCTCCAGGTGGACAAGGCGCTGGACGTGGCCCAATTAAAACCCGCGGGGCGCGGTACCGCGCCCGCCGGGCCGCCGGAACAGCGGGATGGGTACGAAATAACGCTGCTGGCCAAGTGCGCGTTTTTCACCGTACACCGGCTGGCTGTTCAAACCGCGGCCCGGCTTACCGCAGGGTCGGACAGCTTCCATTCCCTGCTGTGCGTGGAAGGGCAGGGCGTTTTGCGAACCGCCACGGGCGAAATGCCCCTGCGCAAGGGGGACAGCCTTTTTCTGCCGGCCGGGATGGGAGACTACAATATTGCCGGCCAATGCCAACTGCTGCTGACCCAAGTGTAACAGCTTAGGCGTTTTTTGGGCCAGGCTGTGTTTTTCTTTTTCCGATATCCCATCGGTTTTGCAAAGTGAAATTCATACGAAAGAAGGAACGATTTCAACATGGCGCAAAAAGTCAAAATTATTGCAGACAGTCCCGCCGACCTTTCTCCGGAATTGATCGAGGCTTACGACATCGCAACCGTCCCTCTGCTGGTCACCATGGGGGAAGAGACGTTTGAGGACGGCGTCTCCGCTCAGCCGGACGACCTGTACGCGTTTTACGACAGAACCAAGCAGCTTCCCAAAACCGCCTCCCCCAGCCCAGAACGGTACATAAAGGAATTTGAAAAATGGACCTCCCAAGGGTACGCGGTGATCGATTTTAACATCAGCTCTTGTTTTTCCGCCTCCCATGCCAATGCCAACATCGCAGCTACCGAATTCGAGGAGGTTTACCCCATCGATTCGGAGAATCTTTCCACCGGTATTGGATTGTTGGTGCTGGAAGCGGCGGAAATGGCCCGTGCCGGGCTGCCCGCCAAGGAAATCGCCGCAAAGATCCACGCGCTGCGGGACAAGGTCCGCGCCAGCTTTATCATCGACAACCTGCAGTTTTTATGGAAGGGCGGCCGGTGTTCCGGCGTGGCCGCCCTTGGGGCCAACTTATTGCGGCTGAAGCCCTGTATCGAGGTCAAAGACGGCCGCATGGAAGTCGGCAAAAAATTCAGGGGCGAACTGGGCACCGCACTGGAACATTATGTGCGCACCGTGCTGGAAGGGCGGCAGGATATTTGCCGCAAACGGGTTTTCGTCACGCATTCGGGGATGGCGGATCCGTCGATGATCGACGATGTGGTCGCGCTGGTCAAAAAGCTGCAGCCCTTCGAGGAAGTACTGGTCACCCGGGCAGGCTGTACTTGGCGTGCTGTTTATGACGAATGAATAAAGCAACAAACCGGAAAGAGGGAGGGGGACAATTGTCCCCCTCCCTCTTTCTATTATATCCTGCAAGTTCAACAGCAGTCCGTCAAAGCAGCATGGGCGGGTCCGTCATCCCCAGCGGCGGCAGCACCGTCATCCCGGAATGATGGTCGGGTACGCGGTAAACCGGCGTGGTCATCACCTCCACCGCCACCATGTTATCGCCTTTGCGCAAAGGAATCTCCACACAATAGGGCGCGCCAACGCAGGTTCCGGCCGCCTGGCCGTTTACCAGCACACGGGCAACGTCCACCGACGGGGGCAGCCGCAGCACCCGTGTTTGGTCGCAGCTGCTTAAGATCGCCGTCTCGTACCGCAGGGTTCCGCAGAACCGGTGCTCCGCCGCCCAATCGGTCAGGTCCGGCAGGGCCGCGCCCGCCGCGATCTCCCGAAGAAAGACAAAATTTTGCGATGCAACGTCCGACCAAAAAAGGCGCCACGGCCCTGGGAGCATCTCTCCCGAAAGAGGATACGGCACATATGCCGGCGCTTGGGGCAGCGCGCCGGACAGAATCAGCGCGCACGCCTCTCCGGCCTCCAGCCGGACCGGAACCGATATCCCCTCTTCCTGCCGGGCGGCGGGCAGGCGGTACAACTGGTTTTTCATCGCGTCGTACCGCGCCGCAGCGGTTGCTTCACACCGCACCAAAAGGCTGGTATTTACCGTGCGCTCGGTGGTCTCGTTAAAGCAAAGGACCACCAGGCCGCAATCCGCCTGGTAGCAATAAGTCCGCAGGGTAGGTTCCGGCCCGCAGGACACAATCCGCGGCGCAACGCGGGCCGACACCGCATTGGCCAAATCCGCCAGGGGGACGGCTTCGCACCGCGAAAGGGCCTGCACCACCGCCTCCTCGCCGGCGCAATCCTCGCACAGCGCACGGGGCGGGCGGTTGACCAGAATCACCGGAAAACCTTGTTCCGCCGCCTGAACGGCGAAACGGGCGGTATGGGCGGGCAGATAGTCGCACTCGGGCAAAATCAGGATTTGATACGCCTGGTCCGACACCCGGATGACCTTGCCGTCAAAGGACATGCCGTAGGGATTTTCGGGCGAGAACAAATCCGACGGCACGATATCGCAGTCAAT
>CABQAC010000267.1 GCA_902462035.1 uncultured Eubacteriales bacterium | reverse complement strand
TCCGCACTATTTTTCCCGCCGTTCCAAAAAGTGTGGGAATTAGGGTTCAAAATGGGCGAAGAAACCGCCTGTGGCGGCTTTTTCCGTGTAGGGGCAGTATGATTTCACATGTGGAGCGGCAGGGCATTTCTACAAGGGGAAAACACCGAATTTTCACCTTTCGTCAAACAAAATGGGAGCGCCACCATCGGATCGAAGCTATCCGATGGTGGCGCTCTATTTTTGTGATTTTTGATTAATCAGAAATTAATTTCTTGCATCTGGTTGTCCTAATTATATAAAATGATAGGATATATGGTTACTCATATTGAACCAAATGGAGTGGAGGAAACACAAGAAGACTTGGATTTTCGATTATTAGAAAAATTCTTTCCCGACAGAAATCAACTATCCCTATTTGCAGAGTCGTTTAAACCTGTAGACCATGATGCTTTGGTTGAGAAAGCATATAAAATGCAAAATGCAGTCATAGGCTATAGATTGGAGGATGATGAGACGTGAATATTTACACAATAGGATTTACTAAAAAAACAGCAGAACAATTTTTTACACTTATCAAAGAAAATAAAATTGAAATTCTTGTTGATATCCGCTTAAACAACAAGTCGCAATTAGCCGGTTTTACAAAAGGAGATGACCTCAAATATTTTCTTTCCACCATTTGTAATTGTGAATATTCACATTGCGCAGAATACGCTCCAATTATTATTGCCAGCCTTCCTGATACATCTAGTAATGGAAAATTTTATAAATGTATCGCAAAAATAATCAAGTTATAAACAGCTAGTTAATACTTGATTTTACATAGGAAAAAGTGAGCACACTTGCAAATAGCACGCTTCTATTAAGATCACTACTTAAGAATTCGTGGTCAATCGTCAATTATAGTAATTCCCTGCACTTTTCCCTTTTCATAGGGCTTCCTTACAAGCGTATTTATATTCTTTTGCAAGATATCATATTTCTTTTCCTCCTTCTGTATCTTCCGAAGTTCCGATTGTAGCGCGGTCTTGCGGGCGGCGAGGCTGTCCAGTTTTGCTTTCCGTTTCTCGGTGGAGGGCAGTTTGGCGAGTCCGGCCTTCTTGATGTCCCTGGCCGCCGCCTCAAATAAGATGATCTCACTCTCAAACCCACGCAGGAATTTTTCCTTGTCCTTTGACGTTTTGTAACGGTCATAGATAGGTTTCAGTTTGCGGTAGGTGTCGATCTGTTTGCCCAGGATGGCAAGGTCGGTAATCTGCTGTTCCACATCCCGCAGGCTCTCCCTTGTGCGGATGGAGGCGGCGGCAACGGCGTCGCACCGTTCCTCCAATTCCTCATAACTGCCGAAGCCGTGTTCGGTGAGAAAGTTCATGGTGGCGGCCGCCCGTTTCAGATTTTCAATGGTCGCCCACCGCTGGTATCCGGCGCTCTGCTGGGCCTTGATATTGTTCTGAATGTCAATGAGCAGGCTGACCTTCCCGTTGCGCTGCCGAGGCTGTCTGGAGGGTCTGGGGCCTCCGGCGATCCGGGTTGTAACAGCTTCTTCCGTGTAATCGATGCCCAGAGTTTTGAGCCGGGTGAACCGCTCCTGGTCCGGCGCCCTGGCGGAGATATACTTTCCCCGCTTGATTTCGTATCCTTCTCGCTGTAACCGGGCAAGCAAATCTTCCAGACTAGAGGACACGGGGATCAGCCGGTCAATGGCGGTTTTCAGCTTTGCCTTATAGCTGGTGCCGTTCTGTGCGGCCTGATGCTCAATGTAACTCTTACCCTTATCCCGGCCGGGGACGATGACGGACAAGCCGTGTTCTCGACACAGCCGGTCGCTGGCCCGGCGTATCTCATGGTAGCTGCGCTTGTTGGAATGGTAGTGCTTGTGGTCGGTGAAGCTGACCGCATTAAAAATCAGATGGTTGTGAATATGTCCCCTGTCAATATGGGTGGTAAGTACAAACTCGTACTTGCCACCCAATATTTCTTTTGCCAACTGCATCCCGATCTCATGGGCTTCCTCGGCGGAGACCTCCCCAGGCTCAAAAGCCTGGATCAGGTGACGGCCCAGGTGTGTGCCCTTGTCAATGGAATGTCGGCGTGTCCATTCAAATTCAATGTCAGCGGTCTCGGCGGCGCATCCGAAGGAGGACACCAGCAGTTTTCCATCCGTCTTGTCGGGATTGCAGATATAGTCAATGGCCGTTTTCAGCGTTGACTTAATAGGATGCGTCTTTGTAACTGCCATATTTGATCCAGCCTTTCCCGGATTTCCTCCATGTCAGCCTGATAGGTGGGACCTCCGGCATTGATCCGTTTGGCAATTTGGTTGATATTCCGGCCAATGGCGGACAGGAGCTTGTTCATCTCCTTGATGTCCCTGGTGTCCACATAGATGATGTATCCGTCGATCGCCATCTTCCGTAGGTAGGCGCCGATCCGCTTTGTATGGAGCTGGGCCATCTTCTGCTCAATTAGGTTGCGTTCTTCCGCTGTTACCGGGCAGCGCAGGATGATGGGGCGTTTGCGCTTTGCCATAGGGTGGCACCGTCCTTTCTGTATAAGGGTTTGGGAGTATCCCAAAAAGCAATTTTGTGTTTAGGGACAAGGGACTCCCTAAAGCCAAAATTCGCAAGTGTGGCCACACTTGCTGTGGAAATGTCAAGAAATGTGCAGTCGGGAAACACCCAAAATCTGAAAAGCATGGTAATACAGCGCAGTTTTCCGAAGTGGAGCGTAGCGGAACGCAGGAAAACTGCGGCGGCATCGGATCAGGCTGCCGTTTGCGCCTGCGCCCACTCCCGGTACTTCGCAGGCGGCAGTCCCAGCGGGTTGCGCGTATAGATCCTAACGCGGTTGTAGTAGATAAAAACATAGCGAAAAATGATCGTTTTGATCTGTTCTCTCGGCAGCTTGTACGCCGCAATCTGATAGATCTTCTCTTTCTTGAGCGTGGCGAAAAAGCTCTCCATCCGTGCGTTGTCGAAGCAATGTCCGGTGCCGCTGAGGCTTTGTATCATGCCGCAGCGAGACAGCTCGGAACGAAAGGCTAAGCTGGTGTATT
>CABQAC010000266.1 GCA_902462035.1 uncultured Eubacteriales bacterium | reverse complement strand
GGGGCGCGCCGCAATAGCCCCCGCCGTAATAACGCCCGCTGCCGGCCAGCGCGAACAAAAAACAACCCTCCACCGCGTGCACGCCGTCCACCACGATACGCAGCTGCTGGCCGATGCGGCTGACAAGCTCCCGCAGCAGCGCCATATTATAAGCCATAGAGCCGGTGACAAAGGGCAGTTTTTTATACTGGACCATATGGAGCGCTACCGAGGCGTCCAATCCCACGGAACAGAGATTTAAGGCACTGCGGTCCCCGTCCCGAATCATATCAACCTCCCAGGCCTGGGCATGAAGCAGCCTGTTCAAATCCAGAAAATCCTCTTTTGCGCCAAAAGAACGGATATAATCGTTGCCGGAACCGCACGGCAGCATCCCTACCGCCGCGTTGGGGTGATACGACGCGCCCTCGGCAACTTCGCACAGGGTGCCGTCTCCCCCCATGGCGATGATGCGAACCGGGTCGCCGCGGCCAGCCTCCTCCGCCGCGATTTGTTTCGCGTGCATGGGACGCGCGGTATGCCGCACGGTAAAAGGCACCTGATTCGATTGAAAAAACGCTTCTACCCGAGGCAGCAGCGACGGCGCAGACCTTTTTTTGCCTGCGGCCGGGTTAACCACCAGCACATAACGCATGTTGAACCGAACCCCTCACCCAAAGCACCAGACGGTAAAAACGCCGCTTTACCGCCGGATACCCAGATTATTTAAAATACAAGTAGACCTGGCATTTGATCATGCCGTTGTACAGTTTTCGGCGCTTATCCGCTTTGCGGCCAAAGCATTGCTCGAAGGTTTCATCCGGGCTGATCACACCGTAACTCCAGCCCGGCCGGCGCGCGAAACGCTCCCCCATTGCCTTGTAAAGCTCCTGGGCTTGCCGCAGGTCGAGCAGCCGTTCGCCATATGGCGGATTACACAGAACCACCCCGCGGTCACCGGCCGGACAAAAATCGCGGATATCCCGTTTTTCCACCCGGATTCGGGACCCAACGCCCGCTTTTTTGGCATTTTCCTCCGTCAGCCGGAGCGCGTTCTCGTCGATGTCTGAACCGTAGGCCACAAAGGGGCGGTCAGCCAGCACCAGGCCCTGGGCGCGACTGCGTTCCTCCTGCCATATCTGGGCCGGAATTTGCGCCCACCGTTCGGCAGAAAAACGCCGCCGAAGCCCCGGCGCAATGCGAAGCGCCAGCAGAGCCGATTCAATCAGCAGGGTTCCGGAGCCGCAAAAGGGATCGTATAACACGGAATCGCCCCGAATGTGCGCCAAATCCGCCATCGCCGCGGCCAGCGTTTCCTTAATGGGCGCTTCCGCTGCATTTTGCCGGTACCCCCGCTTATGCAGCCCGGGGCCGGAAGTATCCAGCATGACCGAAACCTGGTCCTTTAAGATCAAAAAAGAAATTTGATGGACCGGTCCTGTTTCCTCAAACCAGGAAAGCTGATATTTTTCTTTCAGCCGTTCCACCACGGCCTTTTTGACAATAGACTGGCAGTCGGGCAAACTGGCAAGCTGGGAACTGAGGCTTCTCCCCTTAACGGGAAAGGCGTCCTGTTTGCCGATCCACCGCTCCCAAGGAAGCGCCCTGACGCCTTGAAACAGCGCTTCAAAACTGGCAGCGGGAAAGGTCCCCATCAAAATTTGAATCCGCTCCGCAAAACGCGAGCACAGGTTGGCGCGGGCCAAAATACCGAGGCCGCCGCGAAACAGAACGCGCCCGTTTTGCGCCTCGACCTCCAGGGCTTCCATCCGCCGCAGTTCGCCGGCCACCAGGCCCTCGATACCCAGCAGGCAAGGGGCCGAAAATTGAATGGTCTCCATGATATGATATTCCTTTCTCTGCGAGCTGGGATGTTTTGTGCGGTTGGCGCTGCCAAATGCCGCATATCAAAACGAGATAAAACAAAACGCCCGTCCGAAAGCGCGGGCTGGGCCGTTCTTGCGAACTCATTTCGCCGTTCCAGCTTGATCAAATCACACCGCTGCGGTGCCGCGTCACATGGCAGCCCATATTCACCGCCACCGGCAACCCGGCAATATGCGTGGGGAATTGCTCGATGTTGACGGCCAAAGCCGTCGTGTCGCCGCCAAAGCCCTGGGGGCCAACGCCTGTCAGGTTGACGGCAGCCAGGCAGTCCTGCTCCATTTGCGCGTAATAAGGATCTTGGTTGCGCTGGTCCACACGGCGGCACAAAGCGCGTTTGGCAAGCAGCGCGCTGTATTCAAAATCTCCCCCGATACCCACGCCGACCACAACGGGCGGACAAGGGTTGCTGCCCGCCTGACGGACCGCCTGGGCCACAAAGTCAATGATGTCTTCCCGGGTGGCGGATGGGGTAAAAATCTTCGTACGGCTCATATTTTCGCTGCCAAAACCCTTGGGCGCCACCATGATGCCGATTTGGTCGCCGGGCACGATACGGGTATGAATGACCGCCGGGGTATTGTCACCGGTATTGACCCTGCGCAGGGGATCTTCCACCACGGAGCAGCGCAGCAAGCCGCCCACATAACCATCACGAACGCCCTGGTTGACCGCGTCTTCCAGCAAGCCGCCCACAATATGGACTTCCTGCCCCACCTCTAAAAACACCACAGCCATGCCTGTATCCTGACAGATGGGCAGTTTTAGTTCCCGGGCCGCATCCAGGTTTTGGCATAAATCTTGCAAAATGCTTCTGGCCAAACCGTTCTGCTCGGCACCGGCTGCGGCGCGAAGGCACTGCTCCAGATCAGGGGTCAGCGTGCGGTTTGCCTCCACGCACAGCCGCGCCACTAAGGCGGTAATTTCCCGCGCATCGATTTCTCTCATATCGCTCTTTGTCATTCCTTTTATTTTAATCTCGCCTGATCACGCATTGTCCGTTGATAAAAACCATCCTGGGCTTGGCGCTTATGGCGAACGGGTCGCCGCCGAACACCAAAAAGTCGGCGTCCTTTCCCGGCGCAAGGGTCCCTACACGGCCGTCAATTCCGCATACCCGCGCAGGATGAACCGTCACCGCTTTTAGGGCCTCGTCCCGGTCCATCCCCTCCCGCACGGCAAGGCCCGCGCAAAGGGGCAGG
>CABQAC010000265.1 GCA_902462035.1 uncultured Eubacteriales bacterium | reverse complement strand
GGCGCCTCCGCCGGGCGGAACAGCGCCGTGCGAACCAGCAGCACCGCCAGCAGGAGTGCAAGCAGCCCCAACACGATCCAAAGTACGACCATTTTTTCGCCCCCTTGCTTACAGCTTATTCTTTTTGTACAGGATACGCGCCGCGCCGATGGAGACAATGGCGCCAACCGGCACCAAAATGCCCACCGAGCTTGCCAGCGACGGCACGGCGATAAACAGGCCGATCATCAGCACCAGCGGCGCGACGGCGATCTTCCACCCCTTGGAGATATACACCACGCCCAGCGCGCCGAACAGCGCGGGCAGGATGTTGTCGAACGCGGGCTTCAGGGTGGGGGATTCCAGCACCGGGGTCAGCGGTACCAGCAGCAGCACGCCGGCCGCTAAAATCAGGGTTGTGACGATGGAGGAGGAAGCGATGGCCACGGTGGAAATGACTTCCCCTTCCTTGCTGCCGGGCTTCACCTCCGCGCCCTCCATGGCGTTTAAGGCGCAGGGCACCTTCAGGTTGGTCAGGTTGCCGGTAACAAACCCCAAATAGGTGCCGCCGCTGCCCAGCATGGGCGCATATGTAAACACTTCGATGGTGCACACCGTCCAGTAGATGGGCGCAACCCCCAGCAAGCCTTTTAAAATACCGGTAATCTCCGGAAACACGCCGAACCCGACGCAGATGGCCACCGGCACCGCCAGCATCAGCAGCAGCGCGCTGACCACCCAAATCCGGCCTACGGTGTGGATGGAATCCTCATAGCTTCGAATGGTTTTCATACCGTTCCCCCCCACCCAAATTTGTGAAACAGGATGGCAAGCCCCATGGCGCCGATCATGCTGAACGGAATGGCGTAGTTTTGCAGCCATTTAACCCCGCCCTTTTTGATGAGCAGCCCGCACGCGGCCATGATGACCGCCGAACTGATCAAAGTCAGGATGGAAATCAGCCCGCCGGAGACGCCCATGCCCAAAAAAGCGGCGATCATGCCCAGGAAAAGGGCGGTCATGCAGATGTCCCCCCATTTTTTATCCCGGTTTTTCATCACGTCCAGGCCCTTTTGAATCTTTTTCAGGAACAGCGGAATAAGAATCATAGGGGTAATACAGCCCAGCGTCATCACCCACGCCACCGCGGCGAACACCGTGGGGTCGGTAATGCCCGCGTCGATGCTGATGCCGAACGCGGACGCGGCAGCCGAAGCCGCGGGCAGTTCGTAGGTCACGGCGCCCAGCACGCTTAAGCGGATCCACGGCAACGCGATGCCCAGCGCCTTGGTCAGCGCCAGCAGGCCGATCAAAATAGAAAACGAAGGCGCGATGCTGAATACCGCCGAGGACACCACCGTTTTTTTCAGCACCCGCGTTTCGATCCCCATGCGCTTGGCCTCCCGCCAAGCCTTAACCAGGAAAAATACCGACTGCGCCAGCACAAACGCCATCACGCAGCCGCCCAGCACGAACATCAGCGTGCCGTTCTTAAAATCCAAATCGATCCCCTCCCGTTTTGCCGCCTTTGGGGGCGGCATGCTGATTTTATTATACACGAAGCGGGCCATGACGATCAATCCTTTTTTGCGCTTTTACCAAAAAACGGCCCCCGGCAATGCCGGGGGCCGTTCAAATCTCCAACAAACGGGCCGTTACGCCTTGTTGACGCAGCCGAACAGTTCCATCTTTTCGCGCACAGTGCCTTTAATGGCTTCCACGCCCGGGGCCAGCACTTTGCGGGGGTCAAATCCCTTGCCCACCAGGTCCTTGCCTTCTTCGATGTACTTGCGCACCGCTTCGGTGAAGGTGATCTGGCATTCGGTGTTGACGTTGATTTTAGAAACGCCCAAAGAAATGGCCTTTTGGATCATATCGGCCGGAATGCCGGTGCCGCCGTGCAGCACCAGGGGCATGGAGCCGGTCTTCTGCTGGATTTTTGCCAGCACGTCAAAATTCAGGCCCTGCCAGTTTTCGGGGTATTTGCCGTGAATGTTGCCGATGCCCGCGGCCAGCATGGTCACGCCCAGGTCGGCAATCTGCTTGCACTCGTCGGGATCCGCGACTTCGCCCGCGCCCACAACGCCGTCTTCCTCGCCGCCGATAGCGCCGACCTCGGCCTCCACCGAAATGCCCTTTTCGCCCGCGATGCGGATGATTTCCTTGGTTTTTTCTATGTTTTCCGCAATGCCGTATTTGGACCCGTCGAACATGACCGAGGAGAATCCGGCATCGATGCACATCAGCGCGTGTTCATAGCTGCCGTGGTCCAGGTGCAGGGCGACCGGAACGGTGATCTTCAGCCCTTCCAGCATACCGTTTACCATACCCACAATGGTCTTGTACCCGCACATGTATTTGCCCGCGCCCTCGGACACACCCAAAATCACCGGGGCGTTCAGCTCCTGGGCCGTTTGCAGAACCGCCTTGGTCCATTCCAGGTTGTTGATATTGAACTGGCCCACCGCGTATTTGCCTTGCTTTGCTTTGGTCAACATTTCTTTTGCAGAAACCAACATGTTTGTTCCTCCCATCTTTTGATGCTTTTATTATAGTTTATGCCCCTTTAAAAATCAAATCATTTCAGGAATTTTTATCCGGCCCCCAAAAGTTTGGGGCCATTCATTTTTTAAAAATCGCTGGCATAAATAACAACGGCTGGCAAATAATACGAACAAGACAAATGTTGTCAGCCAGGCTGGCAGTCCAAATAAAGGTTGGAGGAACAGTTTATGAAAGCAACGGGCATTGTAAGAAGGATCGACGATCTGGGCCGTGTGGTCATTCCCAAGGAAATCCGCCGGACACTGCGTATTCGGGAAGGAGATCCGCTGGAAATATTCACCGATACGGACGGCGAGGTTGTGTTTAAAAAATATTCTCCCATTGGGGAGCTTTCCCCATACGCCGCACAGTACGCGGAGGTGCTGGCCAAAAATTCCGGCCTTCCGTGCCTGATCAGCGACAAAGACCACGTGGTGGCCTGCGCCGGGGTCTCGAAAAAGGAGTACCTGGAACGCCGGGTTTCCCCCGCGGTGGAGGAAGTGATCGAGTCGCGCAAGACTTACATGGTCAAGCAGGGCGAGCTGAAGGCCGTTATGGCGGCGGAAGGGCTGGACCGCCCC
>CABQAC010000264.1 GCA_902462035.1 uncultured Eubacteriales bacterium | reverse complement strand
GAGACGGCGTCGCTTCCCTAACCGTACCGGAGCGCGCCACCATCACCAACATGGGCGCAGAGCTTGGCGCCACCACCTCCATCTTCCCGTCGGACGAAGTTACCCGTTCCTTCCTGAAAGCCCAAGGGCGCGAACAGGATTGGATCGCTTTATGCTCGGACGCGGACGCGGTTTACGACGAAACCTATGAAATCGACCTTGGCGCCCTGCGGCCGCTGGCCGCCTGCCCCCACAGCCCGGACAACGTCAAGGCGGTGGAAGAACTGACGGATATCCGCGTGGACCAGGTCTGCATCGGTTCCTGCACCAATTCCTCTTATTTGGATTTAATGCGGGTTGCCGCCATCCTGAAAGGAAAGACCGTTTCTCCCGACGTAAGCCTGGCCATTGCGCCCGGCTCCAAGCAGGTCTACAATATGCTGGCCCAAAACGGCGCGCTGGCCGACCTGATCGCGGCGGGCGCGCGGATTTTGGAATGCGCCTGCGGCCCCTGCATCGGCATGGGCCAGTCCCCCAATTCCAAGGGCGTTTCCCTGCGCACCTTTAACCGCAATTTCGAAGGACGTTCCGGCACCGCAGACGGACAGATTTACCTGGTCAGCCCCGAAACGGCGGCGGCTTCCGCCCTGACCGGCCTGTTTACCGATCCCACGACCCTGGGCAGCGCGGTAAGCATCCCGCTTCCCCAGTCTTTCCTAATCAACGACAACATGGTCATCCCGCCCGCCGCCCCGGAAGACGCGGACGCGGTGGAAATTCTGCGCGGCCCCAACATCAAGGAATTCCCCGTTGCCGGCGCGCTGGCCGATTCGGTTCGCGCCAAGGCGGTGCTTAAAGTCGGCGACAACATAACCACCGACCACATCATGCCTGCGGGGGCCAAAATTCTTCCCTACCGTTCCAATATTCCGTATCTTTCTCAGTATTGTTTTGCGGTGTGCGACAAGGAATTCCCCGTTCGCTGCAAGCAGGAAGGCGGCGGTATCGTGATCGGCGGCTCCAACTACGGCCAAGGTTCTTCCCGAGAGCACGCGGCGCTGGTGCCGCTGTATTTGGGGATCAAAGCGGTTATCGCCAAATCCTTTGCCCGTATTCATGCCGCCAACCTGGTCAACGCGGGCATTGTGCCGCTGACCTTCATCAACGAGGCGGACTACGATGCCATTCTGCAAATGGACGAACTTGAACTGCCCGCAATCCGCGAGGAGATTCGCGACGGCAAACCGGTAACGGTGCGCGACCTGACCACAGGCGCTACCTTCCAGGCGGACTGCGCCATTTCCGAGCGCCAGCGCAAAATGCTGCTGGCCGGCGGACTGTTAAATTATACCCGCGAGCAATCGCGCTGAAAGGATGAACATGAAGATGAACCAGGAACAGCAAATCAAGCAGGCGCTGGATCAATTTGAATCCGTTATCCGTTCCCAGCTTGCGCGGGTCGAACGGATGAAAGCCGAAAACGACTTTGTGGATTACGATAAATTGGATCAGATCGTCATCGGCATCTGTGGCGGAGACGGCATCGGTCCCATCATCACCAAGGAGTCGGCCCGGGTGCTGGAATATCTGCTGCAGGACGAAGTCAAAAGCGGCAAAGTAGCCTTCAAGGTGATCGACGGCCTGACGATTGAAAACCGTGCCGCTTGCGGCAAGGCTATTCCGGACGATGTGCTGGCGGAACTGAAATCCTGCCACGTCATCCTGAAGGGGCCGACCACCACCCCCCGCGCGGGCGACCCATGGCCCAATATTGAAAGCGCCAATGTAGCCATGCGCAAGGAGCTTGATCTGTTCGCCAACGTGCGGCCGGTCAAGGTGCCCGAGCAGGGCATCGACTGGACCTTCTTCCGTGAGAATACCGAAGGCGCTTATGCCCTCGGCTCCGCCGGCGTGAATGTAACCGAAGATCTGGCGGTGGATTTTACCGTCACCACCACCCAAGGCACCGACCGGATTGCGCGGCTTGCTTACGATTACGCCCAAAAAAATCATAAGGGTAAGGTTTCCATCATCACCAAGGCCAACGTGGTCAAAACCACCGACGGTAAGTTCTTAAAGCTAAGCCAGAAGGTGGGCGCAGAATACCCGGAAATCGTCACCGACGACTGGTATATCGACATCACCACCGCCAAGCTGGTAGATCCCAAGCGCCGCACCGACTTTAAGGTCTTTGTCCTGCCCAACCTGTACGGCGACATCATCACCGACGAAGCGGCGGAATTCCAGGGCGGCGTCGGTACCGCCGGCAGCGCCAATCTGGGCAAGCGTTACGCCATGTTCGAGGCCATCCATGGTTCCGCGCCCCGCATGATGGCCGAGGGCCGCGGCGATTACGCCGATCCCTGCTCCATGCTGCGCGCCACCGTGCTGCTGCTGTCCCACATCGGCAAGCAAAAACAGGCCGATCTGCTGGAAGCCGCGCTGGACAAATGCATGTTTGAAGAAAAGAAATTGGTGATCACCGGCCGCACCAACGGCTGCACCTGCCGCGAATTCGGCGATTATGTCATGTCCACCGTGGAACAATTACAGGCCTAAGGCGTGATATCATGCAGAAAAAAGATAAAATCTCCATGTCGGTTATTCGGCGGCTGCCCCGTTATTACCGGTTTCTCTCCGATTTACAGAAAAACGGCGTCAGCCGGATTTCCTCCCGGGAACTCTCCGACAGGATGGGGCTGACCGCTTCTCAAATCAGGCAGGATCTCAACTGCTTCGGCGGCTTCGGCCAACAGGGGTATGGTTATATCGTGGAGCAGCTTCACGACGAAATCGGAAATATTTTGGGCTTGGATAAAAACTATCCCACCATTCTGATCGGCGCGGGCAACTTAGGGCGCGCAGTGGCAACCCACATGGCTTTCGAAACCCGGGGCTTTTCCCTTATCGGCCTTTTTGACAAAAGCCCGGCGGTCGTTGGCCAAAAAATACGGGATCTGGAAGTACAGCATGTGGATACGCTGTCTGCGTTCTGCGACGCGCACAAACCGGTAGCGGCGGTACTTTGCATTCCTTTTTCGGCGGTAGAGCAGCTGAGCGATACGCTGATTGGGCACGGTATCCGGAATTTTTGGAATTTCAGCCACTACGATTTGTCCCTGCAGTACCCGGGTGTGGTGGTGGAAAATGTCCACATGAGCGAC
>CABQAC010000263.1 GCA_902462035.1 uncultured Eubacteriales bacterium | reverse complement strand
TGACGAGGCGCTGATGGAGGAACTGAAGCGCATCAAGGCCGAAGTCAGCCCCAGCGACATTCTGCTGGTGGTGGACGCCATGACCGGCCAGGACGCGGTGAACGTGGCCAAAACGTTTGACGAGGCCTTGGGCATCGACGGCGTGATGCTGACCAAATTGGACGGCGATACCCGCGGCGGCGCGGCGCTTTCCGTCCGCGCGGTGACCGGAAAGCCGGTCAAGTACTGCGGTGTGGGCGAAAAGCTGGAAGATTTGGAGCCGTTTTATCCCGACCGCATGGCGTCCCGCATTTTGGGTATGGGCGATATGCTCACCCTGATCGAGGAAGCGCAGCAAAAGCTGGATACCAAAAAAGCCGAGGAAATGGCCCAAAAGCTGCGGCAAAATAAATTCGATTTAAACGATATGCTGGACCAATTTCAGCAGGTGCGCCAAATGGGTCCGCTCAAATCCGTTCTTTCCAAGCTGCCCGGTATGGACAAACAGCTGCGGGATGTAGATGTAGACGACCGGCAGATGGACCGGATGGCGGCGATCATCCTTTCCATGACCCCGGCCGAACGCGCAAAGCCCGAACTGATCAACGCTTCCCGCAGGAAGCGGATCGCGGCGGGCAGCGGCATGAAGGTAGAGGACGTTAACCGGCTGCTCAAACAGTTTGAACAGATGCAGAAGATGATGAAAATGCTCCGCTCCAAGGGCGGAAAACGGCGCGCTATGCAAGGGTTCGGCGCTATGGGAGGCCCTGGCGGTTTCCCCTTATAAATGGCATTCAACCAGTGTATCCCATTGGTGAATTAGATATTAATAAAAGATTATTGGAGGCGTATTGCAATGGCAGTGAAAATCAGACTTCGCAGAATGGGCGCGAAAAAAGCACCCTTTTACCGCATCGTGGTGGCGGATTCCCGTTACCCCCGCGACGGCCGTTTCATCGAGGAAATCGGCTACTACAATCCCCTGGAGGAACCCTCGGTGGTGAAGATCGACGAGGAAAAAGCCAAAAAGTGGATGGCCAACGGCGCCCAGCCCACCGATACCGTCAAGAACCTGCTGAAGAAGAACGGTATCGTCTGATTATCGGAGGGACACAGCAATGAAAGATCTTCTGATTGCCATCGCCCAGGGCCTGGTGGAGCGGCCGGAGGCCGTTACCGTGGACGTGGACGAACCGGCGGAGGACGGCACGGTTACTTACCACCTGCATGTCGCGGAAGACGACATGGGCCGCGTGATCGGCAAGCAAGGCCGGATTGCGAAATCGATCCGCACCGTCATGCGCGCGGCGGCGACCCGTATCAATCAAAAGTTGATTGTGGAGATCGACTAAGCTATTTTAGTGAACGCCCCCCGGTATTCTTAGGAATACCGGGGGGCGTTTTGTGCAGCCGGGATTGTAATAAAAATTCTTTAACGTATAAAAAGCTCCTCGTCCGGCGGCAGAGCTGCAAGGGGCGCCGAAGGCAGCGTCTGGTACCAATAAGCACAGGAGGAAAAATCGTCGCGGCGGCCACGGTGACCATAGGGGGTAAATTCCATGTTCTGCAGCGTCATGCGAAAAGATTGTTGGAAACAAATGGGGTCAGGCACATGCAAACGGTACATCATAAAACGCGGCTGATAGCAATAACGTTCCCCTTCGCCGCCAAGCAGCGCGTACATGCCCGCATATAATCCCGAATAGGGCTGATAGCGTGTGTTTGCCCCACGGTCGTAACCAAAGGCATATGCGCCGCAAAAGTAATCCTCGGTTCCGGTATAATTTACGGTGGGATACTGGTCGCCGTCTAAATACATTTTTGCCTCCCCTTCTACCCAGCAGCCATTGGGGGAGTTGGTGCCCACCGCCATCGATACGCCGGCGAAGTGCCCTTCGCCGCGGATTCCATCGATAATGGTATACGCTTTGCCGCGCGTCACAGGAAATTCCTGCCGGTAGGCAGCGTGAAAGTACAACGCGTCTGGTTCAATTGCCCCCATTTCCATTGTAATGGCATAATAAACCGTAAGCGGCTTGTCCGGCCGGCGGTTTTCCAGCGTTACAAGGCAGTGTCCGCCAAAGGGCATGGGCCAATAACAATTCATTCCCCGGCAGGGCGCAACCATTATCATGGCCGAAGAAAGCGTGGGAAAGTTTCCTTCCCGGTTGGCCGTTACATCAGGAAAACCATAACCAAAAAAGGAACCCAAAGGCGCTTCTACAGAAGGATATTGCTGATTGTCCCAATAGATACGCAGGACTAGGCTTTGGCAAACGTCGCCGGTAAACCACATGCTGCGAATAACCCCGGGCCCGTCGGTATCTACCAGGGTCAATCTTTCCCCAGGTGCGATTGCCACGCATGGGCGCAGCTTTTCACAATCCGTTCCACGGGAACCTCCTGCGCGGCTGCCAGTTGGATTTTCGGGTGAAAAGACGAGGGTTTCGGTGCGGCGCCGTTTGGAAATATCTGGTACAAATTGCATGTCTGGTTGCCCTCCTTTTTTTATTTGGCTGTTTTCATTCATACCAAGATAAAATTTTGCTTTCCCTTTTTATATGCCATAGCCGCTATTTGGCGCATGGTATAAAAAAGCTCCGGCCCTAAGATACATTCCAATTTAAATCAAGCCAGAGGGAGAATCCCTTCCGGCTTGTTTTGCAATGATATAGTGAGCCTACTTTTATTTTAGTATCGGTTTTGACGCGTTTTGATGAATGGTGTCCACCGAAGGCAGGGTATCCTTTAAAACCTCGATCAAAATTTTGACGGTGTCCAGTGAAGTAAAGGTGGTTACGCCGTTTTCTACCGCGCACCGCCGGATGGCGACGCCGTCCTCGTAATGCACACCGGATAATATAGCCCTGGTGTTGATCACGTAACTGACATAACCGGCGCGGATGGAACGCAGAATTTCGTCGCTGCCTTCGCTGAGCTTGCCCAATATCCGGGTCCGGATACCGTGGCTTTTTAAGAATTGCGCGGTGCCGATGGTTGCTTCGATATTAAAACCGAGCTGATAAAAAGCCGCAACGATGGGGAGCGCTTCTTCCTTGTCTTCGTCCGCCAAGGTCACCAGGACGGTGCCGTAATCTTTCATTTTGACGCCGGAAGCCTGCAGGGCCTTATACAGCGCCCGGTTTAATTTGGCGTCGTACCCAATGGCCTC
>CABQAC010000262.1 GCA_902462035.1 uncultured Eubacteriales bacterium | reverse complement strand
CGCAAGTTCCACGTTTTCCCGGGCGGTCAGGTTCTGCACCAAGTTATAAAACTGAAAGACAAAGCCGATGTCGTACCTGCGGTATTTGGTCATCCGCTTGGCGCCATATCCGCTGATGTCCTGCCCGTCCACCCATATGTGACCCCCGTCGCAAACATCCATGCCGCCCAGCATATTGAGCACCGTCGTTTTCCCCGCGCCGCTGGGGCCCACAATTACCGTAAATTCGCCCTTTTCAATTTGGAAGGACACCCCGTCCGCCGCGGCGATGGTGACCTCCCCCATGCGGTACCTTTTATAGACTTCCTGAAATTCCACAAAGCTCGGCATGAAACGCCTCCGTCTCCCCGGGCCTAAAGGGCCCTGCGAATTGCATTTAGTATAGCGTGCGGATATGAAAGATTTATGAACATCCCCCCGCAATTTTGTGGAAAAACTGTTTGATCCCATGAATTTTCAACCCGAAATCTTGCATTTTGGGCGCCGAAACAGTATACTTATCCCTATTGAGCGCAAAGCGGGTGAAACGGTGGCCGAATTTAAAACCAACGTGATGCGGATCCTGGACAAGGCGCGCATTCCCTATACCCCTCACGCCTATTCCGCGGGGGACGGCGCCATCGACGCGGTATCGGTAGCCGCCAAGCTGGGGCTGCCCCCGGACCGGGTATTTAAAACCCTGGTCGCCAAGGGGCCGGCGGGTGTCTGCGTCTTCATACTGCCCGCGGCGGGCGAACTGGATCTGAAAAAAGCCGCCAGGGCCGCCGGTCAAAAATCCGTGGCGCTGGTTCGTGTGGACGAGATCAATAAATATACGGGTTATGTGCGGGGCGGCTGTTCCCCCGTGGGCATGAAAAAAGCATACCCCACTTTTTTGGACGAGTCCGCGGCCGGCCACGTCACCATCCTCGTCAGCGCCGGCCGGATTGGCAGCCAAGTGGAACTCGCGCCGGACAGCCTGCTTGCCGCGTGCGGCGGAAGCTACGCGCCGCTGGCCGCGGAGTTTCTTTGAGCGTTTCTTACACATCTTAATTGGAATGAATATGTATTTTCTTGCATATTTTTTCACAAAAGGGTTGCAAAACCCCTAAAAATCAGGTATATTGGTACTATCGTAATAACACCCTGCGCATGGGGTTGATACAAAGAAAGGGTTGAACATCGTCATGAAAAAGAAAATCATTGCGCTTTCGTGCGCGCTGCTGCTGGCGGTCTCGCTGCTAGCGGGCTGTAATTCGGCTGGATCCGGCACAAGCCCCGTTACCAAGGCGGCCGATTTGGAAGGCAAAAGGATCAGCGTTCAAGGCGGCACCACCGGCGACACCTACGTGTACAGACACTTCACCATGGCCGGCATGAAGGAACTGCAGGCGCAGTTGGCCGAGGATGGCGAAACCATGTCCCTGCCCCCTTCTACCTTTAAGGACGCGACCATCAGCCGGTTTACCAAGGTTACCGACGCCGCGCTGGAAGTGAAAAACGGCAAGGCCGACGCTATGGTGGTGGACCAGATCCCCGCCCAAAAGATTGTGGAAAAGAACAGCGACCTTAAAATTTTGGACGATATCCTGACCGAGGAAGAGTACTCCATCGCCGTGCAGAAGGGCGATACCGAACTGCTTGGCAAAATCAACGCGGCGCTGAAAAAGCTGAAAGAAAACGGCACCTACGACCTTCTTGCCGCCAAATATATCGACAAAGAGGAAAACGTTCAACTGCCCGAAATTCCCGCTTACACCCCGACGGGCACCATCGTGATGGGCACCAATGCCGAATTCGAGCCCTTCGAGTACCATGCGGACGACGGTACCATCATCGGCTTTGACGCCGGCCTTGCCAAGTACATCGCCGCCGAAATGGGAATGGAGCTGAAGATCGAGGACATGGCGTTCGATTCCCTGATCGCCGCGCTGCAAAGCGGTAAAGTGGACTTTGTCGCCGCCGGAATGACCGCTGATCCGGAACGGAGCAAGAACGTCGATTTTTCCGACAGTTACTACAACGCGTCTCAGGTAATTATCGTTAAGAAATAAAGAAGATTCAAACGAATGAATTTAGGAAATACACGCGCGCCGTGTATTTCCTATTTTCTGTCTTATCCGAAGGAAGTGAACAAAGATGATCCCCCTGTCTATTCAATCCTGGTTTGCCTCGGTTGGGGAATGGTTTGCCTCGGTTTGGGATAAAATTTACCAGAACCTGATCTACGGCGACCGTTACATGATGCTGGTCAAAGGCCTGATGGTCACGCTGGAGGTGACCTTTTTCGCCGTCCTGCTGGGCACGCTGTTGGGTATTCTGGCCGCGCTGATGAAGCTGTCTTCGGTCAAAATCGTTTCCGGCATCTCCTCCGTATACATCGGTGTCATGCGGGGCACGCCGCTGGTCACCCAGCTGTTGATCATCTACTTTGTCATCTTCGGCTCGGTGGATATTGACAAAACCATTGTGGCGATCATCGCTTTCGGCCTGAACAGCGGCGCTTATGTAGCCGAAATTATCCGCGCCGGTATTCAGGCGGTTGACAAAGGGCAGATGGAAGCCGGGCGGTCGCTGGGGCTGTCCAAGGGGCAGACGATGGTCTCCATCATTTTGCCGCAGGCTGTCAAAAATATCCTTCCCGCCTATGTCAACGAATTCGTGGTGCTGATCAAGGAAACGGCCATCGTGGGCTACATCGCGCTGGAAGATTTGACCAAGGCCGGCGACAATATCCGCAGCAAGACCTTCGAGGCGTTCGTTCCCCTGATTACGGTAGCGCTGATTTATCTGCTTCTGACCACATTGCTGACCAAGCTGTTTAATTATGTGGAGAGGAGGCTCCGCGCCAATGATTAGGGTGGAAAATTTGCACAAGCATTTCGGCAAACTGGAAGTGCTGCGCGGTATAAACGAAAACATTAAAAAAGGTGAAAAGATCGTCGTCATCGGCCCTTCCGGATCGGGGAAAAGCACCTTTCTCCGCTGCCTGAACCTTTTGGAAACCCCCACCGAGGGAAATATTTACTTAGACGACGTATGTATTACCGATAAAAAAACCGATGTCAACCGGATCCGCCAAAAGATGGGCATGGTATTCCAGCATTTCAACCTGTTTCCCCATCTTTCGGTGCTCTCCAACCTGACCCTTTCCCCGGTCAAGCTGAAGCTGATGGGAAAAGAACAAGCG
>CABQAC010000261.1 GCA_902462035.1 uncultured Eubacteriales bacterium | reverse complement strand
GATCTGCCCGCCATGGCCGAGCATTCGATATGCCAGCCCGGGCGGCCTTTACCCCACGGCGAATCCCACATGGGTTCGCCGGGCTTTGCCGCCTTCCACAGGGCAAAATCCATGGGGTCTTCCTTTTCCTCGCCCACGCCGATGCGCGCGCCCGCTTCCAATTCCTCCAGCGGCTGATGGGACAGCTTGCCGTATTCCGCAAAACTGCGGGTGCGGAAATAAACGTCTCCGTTGGGAGCTTCATACGCGTGGCCCTTCTCCACCAAGCTGGAAATGATCCCGATGATTTCGGCGATATTTTCCGTTGCTTTGGGATGGATGGTCGCCTCCCGCACATTCAGCCCTGCCGCGTCGGTCTTATATTCTTCCATGTATTTTTGGGAGACAGCCAAAAAATCGCTTTGTTCCTCGGCCGCCCGGCGGATAATTTTATCGTCGATGTCGGTAAAATTCTGAACGTATGTCACCTTCAGCCCCCGGTACTCCAGGTACCGGCGCAGCACGTCGAACACGCAGATGGGCCGCGCATTGCCGATGTGGATATAGTTGTACACCGTGGGGCCGCAGGCATAAATTTTTACTTCGCCCGGCGTGATGGGGCACAGCGTTTCCTTTTCCCTGGTCAGGGTATTGTACAGCTTCATTTTATATTCCTCCTGTTATGTCTCAAGTTTTGCCCCCTTGCGCCGTTCTTAATCCAGCGCGAAGGGGCAAAACTTTCCATTCTTTCAGCGGTTTTTCTATTTTTATGACTCTTCCTGCCGTTCTATTCCGAAGGGCTCTTTTCCCTCAGTCAGCGCGCCCAGCGCCTGCTGCAGCCGGTGGACCTCGTAATTCAACCGGCAGATTTCCTGCGAGATGGGGTCGGTCACATGGATTTGGTCCAGGCTGCCTACCCGCATGCCGTTAACGCTGACAATGCGCGCGGGAACGCCCACCGCGGTGGAATTGGGCGGCACCTCGTCAAGCACCACCGCGCCCGCCGCAATGCGGGCGTTATCCCCCACCTTAAACGGCCCCAGCACCTTGGCGCCGGACCCTACCATCACATTATTTCCCAGGGTTGGATGGCGCTTTCCCGTATCCTTGCCCGTACCGCCCAGCGTCACGTTTTGGTAGATGGTGCAGTTATCGCCGATTTCGGCGGTCTCGCCAATCACCACCCCCATACCGTGGTCGATGAACAGCCCTTTGCCGATTTTTGCGGCAGGGTGAATTTCGATTCCCGTTTTGTGGCGGCACCGCTGGGAAATCCACCGCGCCATAAACTTCATGTTATGGCGGTAGAACCAGTTGGCCCGCCGGTGGGACCGCACGGCCCGGAACCCGGAATACAGGAAATATACCTCTAACCGGGAACGCGCCGCGGGATCCCGCTCCATCATAGAATCCAGGTCTTCCTTCAATTGCCGAAACATCTCAAAACAGCCCTCTTTTCGCGCCGGGGGAAAGCCCCCGCAAACATGGAACGCAAAAAAGCCCCCGTCCCCCAAAAGGGACGGAGGCGGCTTTCCGCGGTTCCACTCCGGTTTCTCTCTCGAAAGGCAGGTAACGTTGCCCACTCCGCGCCGGGATACTGCGTGTAAATAAACGGTTCCCCCCGCGTGCTCCCAGGCGCATTCCGCCGCCGCCCCCGCCGGAAAGGTTTCACCATAATCCTTCCCTCTCTGTGGCGCGCTTCCGGCGTACTATTCCCGGTTCGTCGCATTTGCATGTTGTTCCCGCCCGCCGGTAAATCCCACCGGCGTTTGGGTTCCCTTTATTATATACCATTCCGCCCGATTTTGCACCAACTATTTTGCGGTATTGACCAGGCTTCTATTTTCCCACAAATACATGGCGCCGGACAAAAGCGTCGCCACAGCAGAAATCCACAGCAGCCCCGTGCCAACCGCGCCATAAGGCAGCCATTCGGGCAGCCACCCCAGGTAGGCGGTTTCTTGCAGCAAAAACACCACCACTACCGCCGTAATCTGGGTCACGGTCTTGACCTTCCCCCACATGTTGGCGGCCAGCACCTTGCCCTCGCCCACGGCGATCAGGCGCAGAGAAGTCACCAAAAATTCCCGCGCCAAGATGATGATCACGATCCACGCGCTGCAAAGCCCCCGCTGGACAAACGCCACCAAGGCGCCGGAAATCAGCAGCTTATCCGCAATGGGATCCATAAACTTTCCAAAAACCGTCACCTGCCCGTTTTTGCGGGCCAGCTTGCCGTCGAACAGGTCGGTCAGGGCCGCCGCGCCAAAAATAAGCCCGGCGATCAAGTCGTTGTGGGGGCATCCTTCCCACAGGATAAAAGCCATAAAGACCGGCACCAGCGCGATCCGGATCAAAGTTAATTTATTGGGCGTGTTCATCTTTCACTCTGCCTTTCCATGACCAAAACCAGGGCGGGTCATTCCGCCAGTTCTCCGATCAGGTCGCAGTCAAGAGAACCGGTTATCCGAACGGGTACAATTTGCCCCGCATTCATACTATGCCTTTCCGACGTAAAAAAGACCTTTCCGTCGACATCCGGCGCATCCATGGGGGAACGGCCGAAAAAGCTGCCCGCGTACCGGTCGTAGCCTTCCACCAATACCGGAAGGATCTTGCCTTCCATGGCTTCGCAGTTTTCGTCCATCATCCGCATCTGCGATTCCATGATAATTTTTTCCCGGCGGCGCTTGGTCTTTTCGTCCACCTGGCCATCCATCTCGGCCGCGGGCGTCCCCTCCTCGGCGGAATAGGTAAAGCAGCCCAGCCGGTCGAACCGCACCTCCTGCACAAAGGCGCTCAGTTCGTTGAACTGGTCCCAGCTCTCCCCGGGAAAACCCACAATCAAGGTGGTGCGCACCGTCACTCCCGGAATTTTCTCCCGGATTTTGCGGACCAGCGCGGTCAAGGACTGCCTGCTGCCCCGGCGGTTCATGCTGCGCAGCAACTGTTCATCGCAGTGCTGGAGCGGCAGGTCGATATATTTGACGATCTTTTCCTCCCCGGCCATTACCTCCAGCAGCTCGTCGGTAATGCGGTCGGGGTAGCAATACAGCACCCGAATCCACTGGAGCTCCTCGATGCGGCACAACCGGCGCAGCAGTTCCGGCAGCATGGGCTTTCCATACAAATCCTCGCCGTAACGGGTGGTATCCTGGGCAATAACATTCAGTTCCTTTACGCCGTTGCGCGCCAGGCGC
>CABQAC010000260.1 GCA_902462035.1 uncultured Eubacteriales bacterium | reverse complement strand
CGAACACCTTTTTTAACGCGCTGCAGAATACCTATAAATTCGTTCAGGGAGACGTGGTGGGACAAATTTCCGGCGCGCTCGCGTCCATGAAGCTGGACGCGGACGAGGATGCGTGACAAAAAAGCGGCCTTTCGGGCAAAACAAAGCAAGCGGAAAAGGGGAACAACGGATGCGCAACCTGCAAGATAAAATTGGATACCAATATCGCGACGAGCGGCTGCTGCGTACCGCGCTGACCCACTCCTCCTACGCCAACGAGTCAAAGGGGAAACTTTCCTCCAACGAACGGCTGGAGTTTTTGGGCGACGCGGTGCTCAGCATCGTTACTGCCGACTATTTGTACCGCAGTCACCCGCAACTGCCCGAAGGGGAACTGACCAAACAACGGGCGGCCTTGGTGTGCGAAAAGGCGCTTTGCGGTTTTGCCCAGGAGCTGGGGCTGGGGGATTATTTGATGCTGGGGCGGGGAGAAAAGCACTCCGGCGGGGCGGAACGGCCCTCGATATTGGCCGACGCCTTTGAGGCGGTCATCGCCTCTATCTACCTGGACGGGGGCATGGAACATGCCCGGCCCTTTGTGCTGCGGTTTATCGCGCGGGCGGACGCGGAAAAAAAACGCCGCCCCTTTCAAGATTATAAAACGACTTTGCAGGAGATTATCCAGCAGAACCCGGAGGAGAAGCTGGAATATGTGCTGGTGGGAGAGAGCGGCCCGGACCACGACAAGCATTTTGTGGCCGAGGTGCGGCTTAACAGCAATGTGCTGAGCAAAGGCGGCGGCCGCAGCAAAAAGGAAGCGGAGCAGGAGGCCGCCCGGCTGGCGCTGGAATTGATGGGATATTAATGCAAAACAACCGAAAATCAGTTTTGATGAACGAGAAGATGATTTCTGATTCTGCCAAAGGGACGGCTATGATCATAAAGGAAAGGGGAATCGGCGGGTGCTGATTAAATCGCTGGAAATCCAGGGCTTTAAGTCCTTCCCGGACAAAACGCTGCTCACCTTTGGGCAGGGCATTACCGCCGTGGTGGGGCCCAACGGCAGCGGCAAAAGCAACATCAGCGACGCCGTCCGCTGGGTGCTGGGCGAGCAGTCCACCAAATCCCTGCGCGGCACCAAGATGGAGGACGTTGTCTTTAACGGCACCGCCACCCGCAAAGCCCAGGGCTTTGCCCAGGTGACGCTGGCCATTGACAATACTGACCGGCGCCTGCCCTTTGACGGAGACGAGGTCGCGGTGACCCGGCGGTATTACCGTTCGGGCGAAAGCGAATACATGGTCAACAAGGCAGCCGTCCGCCTCCGCGATATCCACGAGCTTTTCATGGATACCGGTTTGGGGCGGGACGGCTATTCCATTATCAGCCAGGGAAAAATTGCGGATATTGTGGCCGCCCGGTCGGACGACCGGCGGGAAGTGTTCGAGGAGGCGGCTGGAATTTCCCGGTTCCGCTACCGCAAAAACGAGGCGGAGCACCGCCTGAACCAGGCGGAGGAAAACCTGCTGCGGCTGCGGGACATTTTGATGGAGCTGGAAGGCCGGGTTGGCCCCCTGAAGGAACAGGCGGCCAAGGCGGAGCGCTTTTTGGCCTATTCCGCGGAAAAGAAGACGCTGGAAATCGGGCTGTGGCTTTATACGCTGGACCGGTCGGCCCGTTCGCTGCGTGCCCAGGACGAAAAGATTGCCGTGGCCCGCAGCCAGCATGGGGAGATTGGCCAAAAGGCCGATCAACTGCAGCTGCGGATCGAGGAGACGTACGGAGAATCCGGCCGAAAGACCGCGGAGATCGACGGTGTGCGCCGGAACGCGGCCGAGCAAGAGGAAACCGCCGCCCGCCGGGAAGGCGAGGCCGCGGTGGTGGAAAACGACCTGCGCCACAATGCGGAAAACCAGCAGCGGTTGCAGGAAGAACTGGCGGGGTTTGACCGCGCGGACCAGGATATGGAGGCGGAAATCCGCGCCAGGGAGGATAGAATCGCCGCGAGCAAGGCGGAGATGGGCAGGCTTAGCCGGCAGGCGGAGCAAACGCAGCACGAGCTCGAGACGCTGCGGGCCGGCGCGGACCATGTGTCCGCCCGCATTGAGGAGATAACCGCAACAGTCAACGCCGGTTCCGCCGCGCTGTCTGACGCGCGGGTGGCGGAAAAAACCGCCGAAACCGCGCTGCGGGAGCTGGAAGAACGCGGCGCCGTGGTGGCCCAGCGTTCGGCCGAGCGGGAAGCCGCCCTGCAGGACCTGGACCGCGGGCAAGCAGAGACCCGGGAACTGCTGGACGGCCTTCAAAGCCGGATGGAGGAATTGGAAAACGCCTGCCGCGGGTATGAGCTGCGCCTGAACGCCCGGCGCAAACGGGCGGAGGAATGCAAGGCCGAGGGCGACCGGCTGAACCTGGACTTGGGGGAGCGCCAGCGCAGGGCGAAAATGCTGGAAGATCTGGAACGGAACCTGGAAGGGTTTGCCCACAGCGTGAAAACCGTGGTTCGGGAATCGGAGCGGGGCACCCTGCAGGGGATCCACGGGCCGGTTTCCCGGCTGCTGAAAGTGCCGGAGCAATACGCCGTGGCGGTCGAGACCGGGCTGGGCGGCGCCATGCAGCATGTGGTCTGTTCGTCCGAGGAGGACGCCAAGCGCGCCATCGCGCTGCTAAAGCGGCAGGACGGCGGGCGCGCCACCTTCCTGCCGCTGACCGCGATCAAGGGCAGCGAGCTGCGGGAACAGGGGCTTGACGGCTGCTATGGCTTTTTGGGCGTGGCAAGCGATTTGGTGACCTGCGACAGCCAATACGACGGGGTGCGCAAATCCCTGCTGGGGCGTATCGCGGTGGCGGAGGATTTGGACAGCGCGGTGCGGATTGCCAAGCGGTTCGGATACCGGTTCCGGGTTGTGACGCTGGACGGCCAGGTCGTCAACGCGGGCGGTTCGCTGACCGGCGGCTCGCTGGCAAAAAACGCGGGTCTGTTAAACCGCCGGAACGAGATCGAAAAGATTAAGGCCGAAGCCGCGGCCTTGCTGAAAAAAATAGAAGCGGCGCGGGAAGACAGCCGCAAGGCGGCGGCAGAGGTGTCCTCCTGCGAAGCGGAACTTTCCGGTACCAGGGCGGAACTGACCGCCGCCGGGGAAGATCAAATCCGGGCCCAGGCGGAGCTGCGGAATATCGAACAGCAGGCGGCGGCCTGCCGGGAGG
>CABQAC010000259.1 GCA_902462035.1 uncultured Eubacteriales bacterium | reverse complement strand
GGGGATTATCGAGCTGACCAAAAAAATGGGGGACTACGGCGAAGCCAGCCCAGCAGCCAAAAGCCTGTGCAAGGATTTGATCCGCGCGGAAGAAGAGCAGATCGAATGGATGAAAGGGTATTTGTAACCGTCTCGCCTTGACGTTTAGAGCCAGCGGCATGAAACCGGGCAAAAATAAGCCCTCCAGCGGCACCCCAACATCTATTGGGGTCCCAAACATGCCGGTTTAAGCCTGTAGCTTCCGGCAACCGGCACCCACACTGGCCCGGACATATCACAGGGCGGAAGGATCCGCCAAACCCTGTCTCGCCTGCGGACCGCTGCTGGGGTTTGACGGCGTATGGCTTTCAGCCCCGGCATCCCAGCAGCTGCTCCTGTTTTTGGGGCTGGCGTTGCCGCGCCGCGCCCCCCTGCTCCAAACAAAGCTAAAACGCAGATCTCCTGAAAAAAACAGCCGTGGAATATGCCGCGGCTGTTTCCTTTTGGGGCGGGGTTGCCCGCCGAAGCGGAATGTATTATAATGTAACGGTTCGCGGGGCTTATACCCGCCGGAAAGACAAAATGAACGGAGCGTCTTGAGTCCATGGCGTTACTACATGTCAGCAATATAAAAAAAGCATTCGGAACCGAGCTGTTGTTCGACAATGTGTCGTTCGAAATCGGAGACAGCGACAAGGTAGGATTTGTCGGCGTCAACGGCAGCGGCAAAACCACCCTGTTCCGCCTGCTGACCGGGGATATGACCCGGGATGACGGCGAAATCGCCTTCGGCAAAGATGCCGTTATCGGCTATATGGAGCAGCATGTCTGCCGCGATCCCGAAATCACCGCTTATGACGAAGTGGTATCTGTTTTCGCGCACCTGGCCGCAATGGAAGAACGTTTGGAACAGCTGCACCGCCTGCTGGAACAGCCCTTGTCCGACCAGGCGGAACAAGCGCGGCTCATCGATGAGCAAATCCGCCTGACCGAGCAGTTTGAACGGGAAGGCGGGCTGACTTACCCCAGCCGCACCCGTTCCGCCCTGCTGGGGCTGGGCTTTGGGGTACAACAGCTTTCCATGCCGGTAGGGGTGCTCAGCGGCGGTCAAAAAGCAAAGCTGCAGCTGGCCAAGATGCTGCTGTGCGGGGCTAACCTGCTGCTGCTGGACGAGCCGACCAATCATTTGGATATCGCGGCCGTGGAATGGCTGGAAGACTTCTTAAAAAGTTTTCCCGGCGCTTTTCTGGTTATTTCCCATGACCGGTATTTTCTCGATAAGGTGACGAACCGTACCATTGAAATGGAAAATCAAAAGGTCACCTGCTACAAAGGCAACTACACCCGTTACCTGGCCCTGAAAGAAGAAGCCCGCGTGGCGGCGCTGCGCCAATACTCCAACGTCCGCAAGGAAATCAAGCGGCTGGAGGGCGTGGTGGCCCAGCAGCGGCAGTGGAACCGGGAAAAAAGCATACGCACTGCGGAAAGCAAGCTCAAAGCAATCGACCGCCTGGAACGGGATTTGGAAAAGCCGGAAGATGCGCCGGAAGCCCTCGCTTTTCAGTTCCCCGTGCGCAGGGGCGGCAGCAACGATGTGCTGGACGTGGAAAATCTGGCTCTCGCCTTTGACGGCAAGCGGCTGTTCGAACATGTGAACCTGCACATCCGCAAGGGGGAACGGGTGTTTTTAATCGGCCCCAATGGCTGCGGCAAAACCTCCCTGTTTAAAACGCTGCTGGGAATTTATGCGCCCGACGAAGGCGCTTGCAGGCTGGGAGCCAGCGTGGATCTGGGGTATTTCGACCAAATCCAGTCTAATCTGCATCTGGAAAAGACCGTTCTGGACGAGGTGTGGGACGAATATCCACGGATGACCCAGACCGAAATCCGCAGCGCCCTGGCGGTCTTTTTGTTCCGGGGCGAGGATGTGTTCAAGCCGGTGGAAGCGTTAAGCGGCGGTGAACGCGCCCGGGTGCTGCTGCTCAAGCTGATGCTGTCCCAAAACAACTTCCTGCTGCTGGACGAGCCCACCAACCATCTGGACATCACTTCCCGCGAGGCATTGGAACAAGCCCTCGCCTCTTACGAGGGGACCCTGCTGATCGTATCCCACGACCGGTATTTGATCAACAAAGCGGCCGACCGAATATATGCGCTGGAATCCGGCGGCGCAACCGAGTATTTGGGCAATTACGACGATTACGTGGAAAAACGGCGGCGGCTGGAGGAACGCCTGGCCGCCCAGACCGGCGCCGAGCCCGGCAAGGCCAACGATTACCGGCTGCAAAAGGAACAGCAGGCACAGGCGCGCAAACGGAAAAACAGGCTGAAAAAGGCGGAGGAGGCAATCGCCAAGGCGGAAGCGGATGCCGCCCGGCTGGAGGAATTGCTGAGCGATCCTGAAATTGCCGCGAATTACGAACGCTCCTGGGCGCTGTCCCAAGAACTGGAACAACAGCGGGCCGCTTTGGATACGCTGTACGGCGAATGGCTTTCCTTGACCGAGGAAGATCCGGGCGCTTAATCATTCCGCATACAAAAACCGCCGGGGATAATCCCCCGGCGGCTTAGGCTGGCCTTTATTTTACGATAAAGTCCCTAATTTCCTGGATAAAGGACTCGTTGGTCTCCGAGGCGGTAAGCGAAATTTCCTTGGAAAGATCGAGACTGAAAATACCCATAATGGACTTGCCGTCCACCGTATATTTACCGCAGGTCAGGTCAATCTCAAAATCGTAATTATTGGCCGCGGTCACGAACCGCTTGACGTCATCGACGTTGATCATTTGAATTTTCGTGTTGTACATATTCCGAACGCCCCCTTTGCTTTGACACACGCTCACTGAAAAGGATATCATTAGGATACCAGTGCGCGGCAAATTATTCAATACTCAAATAACACGATCTTTGCTTTTAAAATATGGGCTTTTTAGAGAGTATTATACGATTTTTTTATGGATGCTCCAAAAAAGGAAACGCTTTTTTCTCCTGTTTTACTATAAAACGCGAAAGGAATCCGGTATGAAGTGTTATATTGTTACCTTGGGCTGCAAGGTAAACCAATACGAATCCCAGGCGATCCTGCGTCTGCTGCAAACCAGGGGTTTTGGGCAGGCGGCACGGGAACAGGACGCGGACGTTATTTTAATCAATTCCTGCACCGTTACCGGCACCAGCGACCAAAAAGTGCGGCAGGCCGTGCGGCGGGCCAGGCGGCTGCGGCC
>CABQAC010000258.1 GCA_902462035.1 uncultured Eubacteriales bacterium | reverse complement strand
TGGTCATGTCGGTGCTGGAAAATCTAAAGATCATCCGTGTGTAAATTACAATCGAACATGTAAAAAGGCCGCCGGTGTTTCCGGCGGCCTTTTTTACGCTTAAATAAAAACAGGAAGGGGAGGAAAATAAGTTTTACTTGATTCCCATGCGATTTGTCCTGCTGTAAAACAAGAAAGCGCCCTTGCCGTATCGATTCGCAATGGTTTTCCCCATGGGGAAATTATCAAAATATCCGGCTGTCAATATTATGTTAGTGCTGCTGTAAAGTTTTCTTCTGAATTTATAAATTGCGGTATAAAAAGAAAATATCAGGACCAAACTATTTTTGAACATCATTCGAGACACGGAGCGTGAATCGTTGTGAACGTGCATAGAGGCGATATATTCTACGCGGATCTCAGTCCGGTTGTCGGTTCAGAACAGGGGGGAGTCCGCCCGGTTTTAATCGTACAAAACGATGTGGGAAACCGCTTCAGCCCCACGGTGATCGCCGCGGCGATCACCAGCCAAAAGGATAAAACCAAACTGCCCACTCATATTCAGTTGAATTCTACACAGAGCGGTTTGGCAAAAGAATCCATTGTACTGCTGGAGCAAATCCGCACCTTGGACAAAAAAAGGCTGAAAGAATGTATGGGCAGGTTGGACGATACTGCCATGCAGCGGATCGATCAGGCCCTATCCATCAGTTTCGGCCTGCACGATGCCCCATAACCGCCCATTATAGACGGAAAGGAAGGAGCGAAAAAACATGACGGAGCCTGAACTGCAATTGTTATCCAAACAAATCCGCGAAGAGCAGAAGCTGGTCCAACTGTTTAAATTGGATGCGAAAGTGACGGACGACCCTCAGCTGAAGCAAAAAAGCGAACAGCTTGCCGGCGCTCATCAAAAGCATTATGATACGCTGCTGCAGTGCCTGCAGCCGAAAAAGGATGGTATGCTATGACAAGCCATAAAGACATGAACGAAAAACTGCTGGAGGAAATGGTCGAAAAGCAAAGCGAGATTGCGTTGGCTTACGGCACGCTTCTCAATCAAGCAACCACACAGGAGCTCCGCAATACCGCGCTTTCCATTTTGAACGAGGAACATATGCTGCAAATGGAAATGATGGATGAACAAAAAAAGAGGGGATGGCGCAATACGGCCAATGCATCCCCCGCCCAATTAGAAAGTGAATGGCAAAAACTTCGAACCCCGTAAAAAAAGCCTGTGATCAGTTGATCACAGGCTTTTTGGTATTTGGATCGTCCGTTACATAAAGAACAGAATAGCGTTGGTAACGATAACCAACAGAAAAAAACCAATAGCGGTAAACTTGGTCCAACGGCCCAAAAAAGCATCGATGGTACGAGCTTTGGTTTTTCCCAAAAACGTATCCGCACCGCCGGAAACCACGCCCATGTTGGACTGATGGCCCTGCTGAAGCAATACGATCAAAATAATCGCGATAGAAAAGAGCAGCAACAAAACGCCTAAAATTACTTCAATAACACTCATGGCAGAAGGAAGACACCTCCATCAATTCGTTTGTTCCGCATTCCGAATGGGGAACTTTTATTCAGCGGATTCCTCGGCCGCTTCGGCAGCGGGCTGTTCCTCCAGCAACTCTTTGATCGAAAGGCTGACGCGCTTCTTTTCAAAGTCAATCGCGGTAATCTTCGCCTGGACTTCCTGGCCGACCGTCAAAACATCCTGGGGCTTGTTGATGCGGTCCAGAGAAATCTGAGAAATGTGGATCAAACCATCAATACCCGGAATAATGCGGGCAAAAGCGCCAAACTCGGTCATGCCGACAATGGTAACGTTCGCCATAGTGCCCACCGGATAATCATTGCGCAAGATTTCCCAGGGGTTGTCCTCCGCCTTTTTGTAACCGAGAGAAATTTTTCTTTTTTCCGGATCCAGCTTCAAGATATATACCTCTACCGTGTCGCCTACAGACAGCACTTCGGAGGGATTCTTGATCCGATTCCAGGAAAGTTCAGAGATGTGAATCATGCCGTCCACACCGCCGATGTCCACAAACGCGCCATAGGAGGTGAGGGACTTGACCGTGCCGGTATAAGTGTTGCCGACCTCCGCCTTCTCCCAGAACTGATCCTCCAAAACCTTCCGCTGGTCGTTGAGCACCGAACGGATAGAACCTACCGCGCGGCGGCGGCCACGGTTGACCTCGATAATCCGGAATTGGACGGTCTTCTTCAGCAGATCCTCCAGCGGCTCCCCACGGGAAGCGGTCGCCTGGGAAGCGGGAATAAACACCCGGACACCATTGGTGACGGCAATAACGCCGCCCTTAATAACGTCGACCACAACGCCTTCCAAAATAGAGTTGTCCTCCGCAGCGGCGGCAACCTGTTCCCAGCCCTTGATCGCGTCGTAACGGCGCTTCGAGAGCATAATGGTGCCTTCCTGGTCATTGGTCCGCATAATGAGCAAATCAAGCTCGTCGCCGACCTTTACCAAATCTTCCGCTTTGGCGGACGGATCCGCGGACAGTTCAGAAAGCGGAACAAAACCGGCTTGTTTTCTGCCCACATCCACGTAGATTTCGTTGGGAGCGATCCTCACGACAACGCCGCGTACCTTCTCATCTGTATTTAAAGTTTTGAGAGATTCCTCGAGCATTGCTTCGAAGCTCATCTCATTCGCTCCCGCGTTTTCAGTTGCATTGACATCCTGGTTCATCATTTCGGTCATGGTTTCCAGTACCTCCTTTATTATGCTCGCGGGCGTTGACGCGCCCGCAGTAACACCTATGTGTTCCGCCCTGGAAAGCTCTTGTATCGGAAGGTCGCTTGTCGTTTCAACAAGAAAGGCGGGACAACGCTCCGCACATGCGTCCCGCAGCTTTGCGGTGTTGGAGCTTTGTTTGCCGCCGACTACAATCATCAAATCTGATTCTTCTGATAATGCAATGGCTTCTTTTTGGCGTACAGATGTAGCATTACATATTGTATCAAAAACCACGGCATTTGTATATACCCTTTTTATTTTTTCCAGACAATTTTTCCATTCTTTTGTATGATAGGTGGTCTGCGCCACAACGGAAAGGGGCGTATCCAAGGGCAGCTGCCCATTTTTTATAAAATCATCCAAATCGGCCCCACATTGAAAAACCAAGCAATTGCCCCCGCAATGGCCGCGTATGCCTTGTACTTCGGGATGGGAGGCATCGCCGATGATCATTACGGTTCGGCC
>CABQAC010000257.1 GCA_902462035.1 uncultured Eubacteriales bacterium | reverse complement strand
TCCTGTCTTCCAACGGCTCCACCTCCCAGGGCTCGGTCTGCGGTTCCACCCTGGCGCTGATGGACGCCGGCGTGCCCATCAAAGAGCCGGTGGCCGGCATTTCCTGCGGCCTGATTACCGAGGGCGACCGCTGGATGACCATGGTGGATATCCAGGGCCTGGAAGATTTCTTCGGCGACATGGACTTTAAGGTGGCCGGCACCCATACCGGGATCACCGCCATCCAGATGGACCTGAAGATCGACGGCCTGACCCCCGAGATGGTCAAGGAAGCGCTGGAAAAGACCCACAAGGCCCGCAACTACATTTTGGACGAGGTTATGCTCAAGGCGATCCCCGAGTCCCGCAAGGAGCTTTCGAAATACGCGCCCAAGATGCTGTCCACCGTGGTGCCGGTGGACAAGATCCGCGAGGTCATCGGTTCCGGCGGCAAGGTCATTCAGAAGATCTGCGCCGAGTGCAACGTGAAGATCGACATCGAGGAAGACGGCCGCGTCTTTATTTCGGCTATCAACATCGACGACTGCAACCGCGCGCTGAGCATTGTGGAAACCATTGCCCACGATCCCGAGCCCGGCTCCTATTTTAAGGGCAAGGTAACCCGGATTATGGATTTCGGCGCGTTTGTGGAAATCGCCCCCGGCAAAGAGGGGCTGGTCCATATCTCCCGCCTGGACGTTAAGCGTACCGAAAAGGTCACAGACGTGGTCAACATCGGCGACGAAGTCGTGGTCAAGGTGCTGGAGATTGACGACAAGGGCCGCTTGAACTTGTCCCGCCGGGACGCGCTCATCGACATCGACGGCCTGGTGCCGGAGAACACCATCTCCGACGCGCCCCGCCGCAGCGGACCCCGCCCGGGCGGCGACAGAAGGCCTCCCTTCCGCGGGCACGACAACCGCAGGGATTAATCCCGCCCCCCCTAAGCGATCATTCGGCCGCGCCGGTCCTGGAAACACAGGGCCGGCGCGGTTTTTGAACGGAAAGAGAGTGCGATATGCTGGAAAAATTGACGCTCCCAAACGGACTGCGGATTTTGATGGAACCCATGGAAACGGTTCGCACCGCCTGTTTCGGCGTATGGGTGGCAAGCGGCTCGAAGGACGAAACCAGGGAAAACAACGGTATTTCCCATTTTATTGAGCATATGGCCTTCAAAGGAACCCAAAACCGCACAGCGCGCCAGCTGGCCGAGGACATGGATGCCATCGGCGGTCAGATGAACGCTTTTACCACCAAGGAATACACCTGCTTTTACGCCCATACCCTGGACTCCCACGTGGAGGAGGGCTTTTCCATTTTAGCCGAGATGATCACCGCGCCCCGGTTTGCCGAGGCGGACATCGAGACGGAAAAAGGGGTGGTGCAGGAGGAAATCGGCATGAGCGAGGACGACCCCGAGGACTTGGTGTTCGAACAGCTTTCCTCCGCTGTGTGGAAAGAATCGCCCTATGGTATGCCGATATTGGGAAGCAGAAAAACGGTGGGCGGCCTGTCGGGCGGAACGCTGCGCGACTACCTGCGCCGCCGGTACGCGCCCAACCGGATGGTGGTCTCCATCTGCGGCCGTTTTGACCGGGAACGGTTCCTTTGCTGCGTCGAATCGTTTTTTGCCGGCGCGGCTGCCGGGGATCCTGTCCAAAAGGCGCTGCCTTTATCCTACCGGACCAGTTTGGTGCTGACCGAGAAACCGCAGGAGCAGGCTTATTTGAGCCTTTGTTTTCCAGGGCTTCCGTCCGGGCATCCGGAACGGTATGCCATGGCGCTGCTCAACAGCGTGCTGGGGGGGAGTTCTTCCTCCCGGCTGTTCCAGCGGATTCGGGAGGAACTGGGCATTGCTTATTCGATTTACAGCGACACCTGCCCCACCCAGGCCGGGGGGCTGCTGTGCATCCAGGCTTCGGTTAACCCTTCGGCGGCCCGCCGGGCCACCGAGGAAATTTTGCAGGTGCTGGAGCGCGCCCGCGGCGGGGTTACCGAACGGGAATTCTGCCGGGCCCGGGAGCATTACAAATCCGCCGTGCTGATGAGCATGGAGAGCCCGGCCAGCCGGGCTGGGTACAGCGGGCGGTGCGAACTGCTTTCCGGCAAGGTGGATTCGGACGACGAAATCCTGGCCCAGGTAGAAGCGGTAACGCTCGGCCAGGTCAACCGGCTTGCGGGCCTGGTGCTGAACCCGGCCCGGATGTCCTTGTCCGCGGTGGGCGTCATTCAGGAAAAAGATTTCTTTCGCCAAATTGTGCCTTCGCATGATTTATGCTATAATGGCCTGGAATAAAAGTGTGCCGCCTGCTGTTTGCGGGCGGATCGGCATTCTGCATACGTTTTACGGCCGGGAGGGCCTGCCGCCGCAAGGCCAGGCGGAACAAGCGCCCGAAAAACTGCAAAAGGATGGATTTATGGTATGGGCAAGCGGATTGTCGTCAAGGTGGGAACCTCTACCCTGACGTATGAAAGCGGCAAGCTGAATATCCGGCGGATCGAAAAGCTGGCACGGGTATTGTCCGACCTGCAAAACGCGGGCAACAAGGTCATTTTGGTCAGTTCCGGCGCCATGGGCGTGGGTGTGGGCAAGCTGGGGCTGCCCGAACGCCCCCACGACACGCCCATGCGCCAGGCGGTGGCGGCGGTGGGCCAATGCGAACTGATGTTCGTTTACGATAAAATGTTCGGGGAGTACAACCGCACGGTTGCCCAAATCCTGCTGACCAAGGACGTGGTGGACAACGAGGTTTCCAACCGCAACGTGTGCAACGCCATCGAATCGCTGCTGGCCCTTGATTTGATCCCCATCGTCAACGAAAACGATACTGTGGCCACCGACGAGTTGGTGGGACAGAATTTTGGAGACAACGACACCCTGTCCGCTCTGGTCGCGGTCATTGCCAAGGCGGACTGCCTGGTGATTTTAACCGATATCGACGGCCTTTACGATTCGAACCCCAGGGAGAACCCCGGCGCCAAGCGCATCCCGCTGGTAGATGGGGTGGACGGCAGTATTCTAAAAGTGGCGGGCGGCAGCGGTTCCGCCCGGGGTACCGGCGGTATGATGACCAAGGTGCAGGCCGCGCGTATCGCCAACGGTGCGGGCATCGACGTTTATGTGGCGCGGGGGGACGACCCCGCCATCCTGTACCGCGTGATGGAGGGGGAAGATGTGGGGACCCTGTTCCGCGCGCCGAAAACGCAGGCGCCAGAACAAGACAGCCCAGTTTGTGCGAAAGGGTGAATAGCG
>CABQAC010000256.1 GCA_902462035.1 uncultured Eubacteriales bacterium | reverse complement strand
GATACGGTATGCCACCGGCCGGCCGGTGGCTTTGACGAAAGCGTTAACCACGTCCAGCACGCTGTAACCCTTTCCGGTTCCCAAGTTATACGTGAAAAGGCCCTGTTCCGACGCCGCCTTTTGCAGGGCGCACAAATGGCCTTTGGCCAAATCCACCACATGGATGTAATCCCGCAGGCAGGTACCGTCCGGGGTATCGTAATCGTTTCCGTGAATCACCAATTCGGGCAGCTTGCCTACCGCCACCTGGGCCACATAAGGCATCAAGTTATTGGGGATTCCGGCGGGATCCTCTCCGATACGGCCGCTTTCGTGGGCGCCGATGGGGTTGAAATACCGCAGCAGCACAACGCTCCAGCTGCTGTCGGAGACGACCAAATCCCGCAGCATGTTTTCAATCATCACCTTGGTGCGGCCATAGGGATTGGTTACGTTGCCGGTAGGCATCTCCTCGGTAAGGGGGGAAACACCGTCCACGCCGTAAACCGTGGCCGAGGAACTGAAGACCATCCGCTTTACGTTGTGATCTTGCATGACTTGCAGCAAAACAATGGAACCGGCCACGTTGTTGTCAAAGTACTCCAGCGGAATGCGGCAGGATTCCCCCACCGCCTTCAGCCCGGCAAAGTGGATGACACCGTCGACCTTGTTTTCGGAAAATATTTTGTCAAGCCCGGCTTTGTTCCGAATGTCGCACTCGTAAAACCGGAACGATTTGCCGGTCAGTTCGGTAATCCGGCGCAGAACCTCCGGCTTGCTGTTGACGTAGTTGTCTACCAGAATAACGTCATGCCCCGCCTGAAGCAATTCCACGCAGGTATGGCTGCCGATATACCCGGCGCCGCCTGTAACCAAAACCGTCATTTGAATAACCATCCTTTCGTAGTCGGCCGGGCACAGCGCCCGGCGGAAAGAAAAGCCCGCGCCATTTTTCCACAATCATATGCTTAGCGGCAAAAAATTTCCAGCGGATATTCCGCCTGGAAGGAAACGTTGCGGGTATACTGGATGACTGGGCCGCGGCCATCGAACACAAACCGCAGGATGTCCACGTAAGGGGTGTTGCGGTAAATCATCTTGAGCACATATTCGTTGCCTGCCCATGCGCCCGCGCAGGAAACCCGCTGATAAAAGTTGGTGTTGGACGAGACTTTTCCAACAGCCTTCTCCTGGGCATAGGTCAGTCCGTCGGCCCAACTGCCGCTGCCGATTGGCAGGGTACAGGAATTCTTGCCCTGAAACAAGGTAACGGTGGGACGTTCGCCGAAGTGCAGCTGGATATGGGACCAATCCAGCAGGTTGGCGGAAAGTTTCCATTGGGTATCGGAAAACCGCAGCAAGGCGGAATCCGCCGGCGCTGCAGCGCCATAAGGCGGGTGAAGCGAAAGGGAGGACAGCTTTTCTTCCAGCTCCTTTTGGGCGATGGGATCGTCTGGCAGGGGCGCCTGCGCCATTGCGGGCAGCAGGATTTCGTATATGGCGTCCAATATGGCGTTGACCGTGGTAGAGGCGCCGGTCATGACGACCAGCGCGTCCTGTTCGGGCAGGAACAGGCAAATTTGGCCGAAAGCACCGTCCGCCCGGTAACTTTTTTTCGGCGCGCACATCCAGAATTGGTATCCGTAGCCCGCGCCCCAATCGTCGTGGTCCGCCATACTGTGGCACATATTATCCATTTGTTTGACGGTGGAAGCGTCAATCCACGCGGGGTGGAGCAGCTGCTTACCATTCCATTTGCCGCGGTTTAAGTAGAACAGACCAAACTTCGCCATGTCCTCGGTTCTTAAATTGCAGCCTACCCCGCCGGTGGTAATCCCTTCCGGGGACTTTTCCCACCAATAATCGACAATGCCCAGGGGCTCGAACAGCCGGGGGCGCAGGTATTCCGCCACAGGCAAGCCGGAAACCCGCTGTACGATAGCGGACAGCAGGTAGGAAGCGGGGGTGTTGTACAAAAATTTACTGCCCGGCTCTTGGGGTACGTACGAACTTAAAAAACGGTATGTCCAGTCGGGGAATTGTTCCAGCTTAGGCTCCTGCGTGTGGCCGGTGGCCATGGTCAGCAAGTGCTTGACCTGCATCTTTTCCATGTTTTCGCAGGGGCGGGACGGCAGCATGTCTGGAAAAAAGGACAGCACCCGGTCCTCTACCGCCAAAAGCCCTTCCTGCACGGCAAATCCGACCGCGCAGGAGGTGATGCTTTTACTAAAGGCGGTAGGGCGCCCACCAGCCTTCCGCGGCCACCTTGCCGTGGCGCACGATCATCAGGGAGTGAAGAGTGCCCACGTTTTCATCGAATACTTCGACCAGCCGCAATACCGCTTTGGGGTCGACCCCTACCTGGGTGGGAAGGGCGCGTTCCAACTTTTTTTCCATGGTCCGGCAACTCCTTTTCCTGTTTCTTCTAAGTCTATATTGTAACACGTTTTGCCCAGCGCAACAACTAAAAACTGGTTCCGCCGCAAAACAGCCGCACTGCCCGCCGGCCTCGGCTTTCCCACGGCAGCTTTGGGTAACCGGCGTTGAAAGGCGCCGCCGTTTGTGGTACAATGGCCCTAAAAATACCGGCTTCCGACCGGAAAAGCCTGCGCTCCGCGGCCGCCGTTAAAAAGGGGAAAGACACAGGATGAAAGAAACGCATGAATACCAGCATATTACCTTTGAACAGATCGTCAAAAACCCGGAAGTTCACGCTTATATAGCGATGGGAAACCAAGTGCTGGGGGTACTGGGCTTTACCGAGCACGGTTTTGCCCACGCCAAACGTTCGGCCAATTACGCTTCCGCCATATTGGAAGAACTGGGGTTTGACGCGCGGACCTGCGAGCTTGCCGCCATTGCGGGATATATGCACGATATCGGCAATGTGTGCAACCGCATCGACCACGCGCAAAGCGGCGCGGTCATGGCGTTTACCATCCTGAATAAAATGGGAATGCCGCCGGAGGAAATTGCCCAGGTGACCGCCGCCATCGGCAACCACGACGAAAACACCGCCGCGGCGGTGACGCCGATTGCCTCGGCACTGATTCTGTCGGATAAAAGCGACGTACGGCGTACCCGGGTGCGGGACCGGGAAAAGAATATTTCGGTGGATATCCACGACCGGGTCAATTACGCGGTGGAAAAGGCGGGCTTGACCATCAGCCGGGAAAAAGGCACCGCGGTGCTGGATATTACCATTGACACCGGCATTTGCCCGGTGATGGAATACTTTGAAATTTTTCTGACCCGTA
>CABQAC010000255.1 GCA_902462035.1 uncultured Eubacteriales bacterium | reverse complement strand
GCAGCAGCCCCCGGCAGGCGGCATAAAACTGGGATCGTCCGGCCGCAGCTTCAGGGTCACGCCGGTCACGTCATAGCCTTGTTCCAGCAAAAGCAGCGCGGCTACCGAGCTGTCCACCCCGCCGCTCATACCGAGCATCACTCTTTTTTTCCGATTCATCTGGCCTGTCCTTCCCAGTCATTTTTTCTTCCGGCTGCGCCGGCGCTCTTCCAAAATCTGCCGCACCTCGGCCAGCGCACCGTCAAACCGCCGGGAACGCGCGCTGGGATGCGCCTGAATCAATTGGGTTTTCAAAAAGCCCAGCCGTTCGGTCAAAACGGCGCGCTCGCTGCGCAGCGATTCCAATTTGCTGCGCAGCGCGGCCGTGTCGCGTTCCACCCGCTGGGCCAGTTCCCCGCGCAGCCGCTCGCTTTCGGCCTGAAGTTTGGTCATCTTTTCCAGCAGTTTGCTCAAGTCCAAAGCGGCGCGCACCGCGTAAACCGCGTCCACCGCCACCAAACAGCTGATGAAAACGTCCGCCGCCGCGATCCAGGACAAATCCCAGCCCAGCACCAGCCGCTCCAGGGGCGGGTGGATCCATTCCACCAGGGCGACAGACAGCACGCCCCAAAACAAGGAGGACTTTAAGCAAATACGGCCGTGCAGGTTGCATTTGTTTTTGGAATAATCCCAGTATTTAACCCGGAACAGCGATTCCATCGCCCAGCCGGTTATGTATTCCAATACCGTGGCGCCTGCCATCCCGCCGAAAAAGACCGCCACCGGATTGTTTTGCAGCGGCAGGGCGATCAGCAGAATGACCAACGCGCCCGACCCGTACAGCGGCAGGTACGGCCCGCGTAAAAAGCCGCGGTTCGTCAGCCTGCGCCGGGAAACCGATACGATGGTGGATTCGATAACCCATCCGATGCTGCAATAGAAGTAAAAAAACAGCAGCCATTGGGCGAAATGATAGGAATACAAGGCGCTTTCTCCTCCATTTCTTCTATCAACGGATTTGGCTCGTCTGATTGCGTCATGTATATCTTCATGCTATAATATTTTGCGTCAGAAAGCAAGATCCCAAAAACGCGGACTGCCGCGACCCGGCGGGGGATCCGTTCGAAAGCGCTTTTTTCGAACAGGAACAAGGCCTTTTCCCGGTCCCGCGAAAGGAAGTTCACCGCTATGGAAAGTTTTATCATTGCCGCCAATACCGTATTGCCGTTGTTTTTGCTGATGTCGGCAGGTTATCTGGTCAAACGGTTAAAGCTCATCTGCGACAAGACGGAAAAGCAGATGAACGCCATCATCTTTAAGCTGTTCCTGCCGGTGCTGCTGTGCACCAACATCATGAGCGCCAGCGATATGGAAGCGGTTTCCCCTTCGGTCTTTGTTTACTGCGCCGTTAGCGTCAGCGCCATGTTCCTGCTCTATTTCTTAATCATACCGCTTATCGAAAAAGACAAAAGCCGGCGCGGCGTGCTGATTCAGGGCGCGGGCCGCAGCAACTACGCGCTGTTCGGCGTGCCGCTGGTCACTTACCTGTTCCCCAACGGGGACGCGGTGCTGGCCTCGCTGATGGTGGCGGTGACCGTACCGCTGTACAACATCTTTTCGGTCATCGCGCTGGAAATCAACCGGGGGCAAAAGGCCAAGCCGGGAAAAATCCTGCTCAGCGTGGTCAAAAACCCCCTGATCATCGGCTGCTTTGTAGGCTTTATCCTGATGATCACCAAATTGCAGCTCCCGCCCTTCCTGATGACCGGCATGAAGGAAATGGGAAAGATCGCCTCTCCCCTTGCCTTGTTCCTGCTGGGTGCTTCCTTTGAATTTTCCCGCGTGAGCAAAAACAAAAAGCAGCTGTTCATCGGTGTGGCGGGCAAGCTGGTATTCACCCCACTGCTGGGCGTAACCGGCGCCATCCTGATGGGCTATCGCGGCGTGGCGCTGGCTACGCTGCTGGTGGCCTTTGCCTCTCCCACCGCGGTCAGTTCCTACCCGATGGCCATCGAAATGGGCGGCGACGGGGAATTGGCGGGCCAGCAGGTCGTCTTCTCCTCCGCGTTTTCGGTCGTGACCATGTTCTTCTGGATTTTCTTCCTAAAACTATTCAATCTGTTATAAACGACAAAATAATACAATTTGTTTATACTTTTTCAACCCTTTGGTTCAAAAAAATAGTAAAATACAATCCCGGCCTTCGTTGTGGGAAGGCCGGGATTTTTTGATTGGTCTTTCTGTTACGCGGTCACAATGCTGTTGTCGGCCTGCAGCCCTAAGAACTCTACCGCATCTTCCCGCATTTTGTATTTTAATATTTTACCTGCCGCGTTCATGGGAAACGCATCCACAAACCGGATATAACGCGGCGTTTTATGCTTGGCGATGTGGGTGACGATAAACTCCCGCAGTTCCTCCTCGGAAAGCTGTTCGTTTTCCCGCAGGATAACACAGGCCATTATTTCCTCGCCGTACTGTTTGTCCGGCACGCCGATCACCTGCACATCCTTCACCTTGGGATGGGTGTAGATAAAGTCCTCGATCTCTTTGGGGTAAATATTTTCGCCGCCGCGGATAATCATATCCTTGATGCGGCCGGTGATCTTATAATTGCCCTCCGGCGTACGGCGGGCAAGGTCGCCGGTATGCAGCCAGCCGTTTTCGTCAATGGCGGCCGCGGTGGCTTCGGGCATTTTATAATACCCTTTCATAATATTATAACCCTTGGCAACGAATTCGCCGTCCACGTTGTCCGGCAAATCCTCCCCGGTTTCCGGGTCCACAATCTTGCACTGAACCCCGGGCAGCGCACGTCCCACGGTGTTGACCCGCACGTCCAGCGGGTCGTCCACCCGGCTTTGGGTACATCCGGGGGATGCCTCGGTCTGGCCGTACACGATGGATATCTGGGTCATATGCATTTTGTCTACCACTTCCTGCATCACCTTGATGGGGCAGGGGCTTCCGGCCATAATGCCGGTGCGCATATGGGAAAAATCGGTCTTTTCAAAGTCCGGATGTTCCAGCATGGCAATAAACATGGTGGGAACGCCATGGAAGCAGGTGATCTGTTCCTGATTGATGCACGCCAGCGACAGCCGCGGAGAAAAATAGGGCATGGGACACAACGTCACGCCATGGGTCATGCAGGCGGTCATGGCCAGAACCATGCCGAAGCAGTGGAACATGGGCACATGGATCATCATTTTGTCCGCGGTGGAAAGATCCATGCAGCCGCCGATGTTCTTGCCGTTGTTGACG
>CABQAC010000254.1 GCA_902462035.1 uncultured Eubacteriales bacterium | reverse complement strand
TTTTGATTGTTGACATACACCTGCCCCGCCATTATGATGCCGCGGGCTTGTTCCCTGCTTGGGACCAACCCGCGTTCCAGCAGCGCGATATCCAGTCTTGTTTTTTCCATCCTTACCCCTGCACCCCATCCGTATGGTGATCCGGCAAAACCAGCCGCACCATGGAATCCTCGTCCAAGCCGCACCATTCCAGTTCCCGTTCCACTGCAGCCTGCCGCACAAAAGTGTCTTCAATGCCGCGCAGCTGAAAACGCCCCCGGAAACCAGCCTCCATCAAAAGGCGGCAAAAATGCTCGCCAATACCGCCCGATTCCATGCCTTCCTCAAAAAAGCATACCCGCGAAAAAGGCAGCGCAGCCTGCACCGCGGCATTATCCACCGGTTTTACACGGTTTAACTTAAGCAGCGCAACTGGGCAGCCAAGCGCTTGCAGTTTTGCCTGTGCCCGCCAAGCATTGGCAAAAACCCGGCCGAACGCCACCAGTAACACGCCCTTATCTTCCCCGCCGCCGGGCCAATAGTCGTAACTGCCGCCGGAAGAAACAAAGCCCGCCGGTTTTTCCGGTTCCTCCCCCCGGGGGTACCGTACGGCGGCTACCCCCGGGCAGCCGTAAAGCGCCATGCGCAAATGGTCCTGTAATTCGTCAAAATAAGTCGGCGCAAAAATCGTCACGTTGGGCACCGCGTTCAAAAAAGAAAGGTCGAACACACCCTGGTGGGTTTCTCCATCGCTGCCGACCATGCCCGCCCGGTCGATTGCCAGCACCACTTTAAGGTTTTGCGTAGCGGCATCATGGATAATCTGGTCATAAGAGCGCTGTAAAAAGGTGGAATACACCGCGAAAACCGGAAGCATCCCGTTGGCGGCAAGCCCGGCCGCATAGGTCACCGCATGGTCTTCCGCGATTCCAACATCAAAAAAACGATCCTTGTACTGCTTGGAAAAATTGTTCAGCCCCGTGCCAGCCTTCATGGCCGCGGTGACGGCGCAGATACGGGGGTCCTTTTCCGCGAGGGCGCATAGCGCGCAGCCAAACACATCGGAAAAGCCGTCACCGGCCAGCAGCTTCTCTCCGGTTTCAATATCGAAGCCGGAAACGCCGTGGAACCCGCGGGGGTTCTTTTCCGCGTACGGGTATCCTTTTCCTTTCACCGTGCATACATGCACCAGCACCGGACCGTCTTCCCGCTTTGCCACCTCCAGCGCGCGAAGCAATTGAGAAATATCGTGTCCGTCCACCGGGCCCAAATATTGGAATCCCATCTCTTCAAAAATGGTGCTGGGATAAATCGCGTTTTTTAAAGCTGTTTTGGATTTTACCAATACATTTTTCACCGGCTTACCGACCACCGGAACATGATTTAAGAGGGATTCCACACCGCTTTTTGCCTTAAGATACCCCTGCTTGGTGCGGATGACCGCCAAATACCGGGCCATTGCGCCGACATTGCGGGAAATTGACATTTTATTATCGTTTAAAACCACGATAAAATTTTTGTGGTACCGGCCCGCGTTATTCAGGCCCTCGTAAGCCAGACCGCCGCCTAGCGCGCCGTCGCCAATTACCGCGACAACCTTGCCCCCCTGCCCCTGCAGCTCCTTGGCGCGCGCCAGGCCGAAAGCGGCGGAAATGGACGTGCTGCTGTGCCCCGCATTAAACGCGTCATACTCGCTTTCCGAACGCTTTGGAAAGCCCGCGATACCACCCTCCTGCCGCAGGGTGTCGAACAAATCCTGGCGGCCGGTCAGCAGTTTATGGGTATAGCATTGGTGGCCCACATCCCAAACGATTTGATCGGTGGGAAGGTCAAATACCCTATGTAGCGCGACCGTCAGTTCCACCACGCCCAAATTGGAGGATAAATGGCCGCCGTTCTTCGAAACTGTTGCGACGAGCCGCTCCCGAATTTCCTCGCAGAGCGCGTCGAGCAGCGAAGCCGGGATTTTCTTTAAATCTTCGGGCGATTGAATATTTTTTAGCAGACGATCCGTCATAATCAAACGTTCTTTCCTTTCCGGCTAAGCGGCGGGCAAGCCTATCCCATACCCTTTGCCATGATCGAAAGGAAGCCGCGCCTTTGCCGCGCGGCTCTCCGACTTTTCTATGCCATATTCAACGCAATTAGAATCCGTTCAGTTTAGAGAGTATTATACCATAAGAATGAGTAAATATTCAATCCTATTATTTACAGGGGAAGGGAGATCAAAATTCCCAGAACCACGCCGCCTAAAACTTCCAGCGGCGTGTGGCCCAGCAGTTCCTTCAGCTCGTCGAACTTGACTAAAATATTGTTGTCGTTGTTCTGATTCTCTTGTTCGAGCTGATAAGCAACCCGGTTGAGCATCTTGGCGTGCTCGCCGGCCTGCCGCCGCACACCGAGCGCATCATAAATGGTGATCAGGGCAAAAACGAGCGCGATTGCGAATTCCACCGATCCGACGCCGCACTGCTCGGCAATCTGAATGGTCATGGCCGTGACCATGGCGCTGTGGGCGCTTGGCATTCCTCCCGCCCCGAACAGACGCTCCCAATCCAGTTTCTTTGTGGTGATCAGCACCAATACAATTTTAAGCACCTGGGCGATAAACCAGCCCAAAAGCGCAGCGATAATAATGCGGTTGTTAAAAAATTCTTCTATGAAGCGCATAGCATTATTTTTTCCTTTCCGCAAGCGCCATGGCAAGATCCGCCAAAAGCGTTCCGTTTTCGCCAAAGCACGCGAGGGCTTCCACCGCTTGGCGGGTCAACTGCCCGGCAAGTTCCCGCGCTTTTTCAATTCCCAGTAAGGAGACATAGGTGGATTTTCCGTTTTCCTTGTCGCTGCCCACCGTTTTTCCCAGTTCTTGCGTTGTTCCCGTCACATCCAGAATATCGTCGGTAATCTGAAACGCCAAGCCGATTCCGTCCGCATACCGTTTTGCCGCCGCAAGGTATTCTGTAGGCGCCCCGGCCGCAATGCATCCCATCTGGCAGGCGGCGCTGATCAGCGCCACGGTTTTTCCCTCGTCCATTTTGCGCAGCACGTCTACGCCGGCCTGTTTTTCTTCGGACAGCAGGTCGATCACCTGGCCGCCCACCATCCCGTCGCTGCCGGCCAGCTGTGCCAGCAAACGTCCCGCCTGGGCGGACGCCAGCGCGTCTTCCGGACATCCCGCGCCGCTGAACACCGCTTCAAAAGCCTTGGCAAGCAAAGCGTCGCCCGCCAGAAGGGCCATAGCCTCGCCGTAAACTTTATGGCAGGA
>CABQAC010000253.1 GCA_902462035.1 uncultured Eubacteriales bacterium | reverse complement strand
CTGACCGGCGGTAAACAATATAAACGTGTTCCGCGCCCAGCCGCTTGGCGCTCCGCGCCGCGTCCATGGCCACGTTGCCGCCGCCCACCACAATTGCCGATTTGGGCTTGTTGATGGGGGTGTCGTAATCGTCGCGGAAAGCCTTCATCAAATTGACCCGGGTTAAAAATTCGTTGGCGGCATACACGCCCACCAGCCCTTCGCCGGGGATGTTCATAAAGTTGGGCAGACCGGCGCCGGTCCCCACAAAAATCGCCTCGAAGCCCATTTCAAACAGCTCGTCCACGGTCAGGACCTTGCCGATGACCATGTCCACCTCAAACTTGACGCCCAGCGCTTCCAGGCCGGCCACTTCCTTCGCCACAATATCCTTGGGCAGGCGGAATTCCGGAATACCGTAAACCAGCACGCCGCCGGCTGTATGCAAGGCTTCGAATACGGTCACTTCATAGCCCAGCTTTGCCAGGTCGCCCGCGCAGGTCAGCCCAGCGGGCCCGGAACCGACAACCGCTACCTTGTGCCCGTTGGACGCGGGCTTTTGGCCCGGTTCCCCGTTATGCTGCATCATCCAGTCGGCGGCAAACCGTTCCAGGCGGCCAATGCCAACCGGCTCGCCCTTGATGCCGCGCACGCATTTCGCCTCGCATTGGGTCTCCTGCGGGCAGACGCGGCCGCACACCGCGGGCAGCGAACTCGTTTGGTTGATAACCTGGTACGCGCCGGCAAAATCGCCCTGGGCCATATGGCGGATAAAATCCGGGATCGCCACGTTGACCGGGCACCCGGAAACACAGGGCTTATTTTTGCACTGCAAACAGCGCTTAGCTTCGTCTATGGCCATTTCGGCGGTATAGCCCTGGGCCACTTCTTTAAAATTGCCGCTGCGGATTTTGGGATCCTGTTCCGGCATAGGATTCTTTACGGGCGACATATTAGGCATTGGTGTTTCCTCCCATCATACGGCACTGATGCTCGCGCATGGCCTCCGCTTCCTTTTCCCGATAGGTACGGGTCCGGGCAATGGCTTCGTCAAAATCCACCAGATGTCCGTCAAAATCCGGCCCATCCACACAGGCAAACTTGGTCTCGCCGCCCACTTTAACCCGGCAGCCGCCGCACATGCCGGTGCCGTCGATCATAATGGGGTTCATGCTGATGATGGTTTTAATGCCGTATTCCTTGGTCAGGTTGCAGACGGCGCGCATCATCGGCAGCGGGCCGATGGCGACCACCAGGTCGTAATCCGCGCCTTCCGCAATACGCGCTTTGAGCGCGTCGGTCACAAAACCCTTGTTGCCGTTGGAGCCGTCGTCGGTGGTGACGATCAGCTTGTCCGCTACCGCGGCCATTTCGTCTTCCAATATTATGATGTCCCGGCTGCGGAAACCGGCAATCATATCCACACGGGCGCCCATCTGATGCAGCGCCTTGGCTTGAGGGTAAGCGATGGCGCAGCCAGCGCCGCCGCCGATGACTGCCGCTCGCCGGTATCCGTCCAGTTCGGACGCTTTTCCAAGCGGGCCGATGAAATCGAGGATATTGTCCCCCACGTTTTGCTCGTTGAGCAGCGCGGTGGTTTTGCCCACAATTTGGTAAATGATGGTAACAGTTCCCTTCTCCCGGTCATAATCCGCAACGGTCAGCGGAATCCGTTCGCCGTGCTCGTTGACGCGCAGAATAATAAATTGGCCGGCACGGGCCTTCCGCGCAATAAAGGGGGCTTCTACCGTCATCAGGGTCATCGAGGCGTTAAGCTCCCGTTTTTCCAAAATTTTAAACATATCCTCACATCCTTATTTGAATCGGCTCAAAAACGACTATCGACTATTTATTATATCCCGCAAAGCAATTGAATGCAAGAGGCGGTACAAAATGGACGCCTCTTTCCAAAATTTTTTCGGTTTGCCGGCTCATATAAAGAACGGGCGGCCACCGGCCGCCCGCACATCCCTTTTTTCTATGTTGTTTTCTTTTTAATAACTCCTTACAAAATTAGGCAGATCAAACCGTTGCAGCCCTCGTTGATGATCCGCTCCAATGTCTCCTTGACTTTCATGCGCGCTTCGGGCGGCATGCGGTACAGCTTGTTGCGCAGCCCCTCGTTGACCAAGTCATACAGGGATTTGCCAAAAATGTTGGAATCCCAAATCTTCTCCGGGCTGTCCTCGAACTCCCGCAGCATATATTCCACCAGGTCTTCCGACTGCTTTTCGCTGCCCACAATGGGGGCAACCTCGGCGTTGATATCCGCCCGCATCATGTGGATGGAGGGAGCGGACGCTTTCAAGCGGATCCCGTACTGGCCGCCCTGCTTCATAATCTCCGGCGGCTCCAGAGAAAGTTCCTCCAAGGTGGGCATTACCACACCGTAACCGGTTTCGGTCACTTCATCGATGGCGTTTTCAATTTTTTCAAACTTTTTCTTCATACGGGATAGTTCCAGCATGTTTTGCAATAGCGCCGTTTCATCCGCCAGTTCTAAGCCGGTCTGTTCGCCCAGAACTTTCAGGAACAAATCGGGTTTCAGGGTTATATCCATCCGCGCCCGGCCGGTGCCAAGGTCCACGTCGGTCACGTCCGCTTTTCGAATGTATTCCGAGTCGCCCAGGTCGCCCGCGATGGATTTGACCTCTCTTATCCGGTCGATGTCCCGGGCGGACTGCTGAATGGTGCGCAGGATGGACTGGCGCAGCCAGTGGTCCTTTTCCATAGCCATCAGCCACTGGGGAATGTCCACGTTGATTTCCTTGACCGGGAATTCAAACAGAATCAAAGCCAATATCTTGCGGATTTCGTCCTCGCTCAGTTCCATACAATTGACCGAAACCACCGGCACGCCGTATTTTTCCCGCAGCCTGGCCGCAAGCTGCCGCGCGTAGTCCGAATCCGGATTGACACAGTTGAGCAGCACCACAAAAGGTTTGTTGATCTCTTTCAGCTCGTCGACGACCCGCTCCTCGGCTTCCTCATATTCCTCCCGGGGGATATCGCTGATGCTGCCGTCGGTGGTAACCACCAAACCGATGGTGGAATGCTCGGTAATGACTTTTTTGGTGCCGATTTCCGCCGCCATATTAAAGGGAATTTCAGACTCGAACCAAGGGGTTTTGACCATGCGGGGCATATTGTTTTCGATATATCCCAGGGAACTGGGGACGATATAGCCCACGCAGTCGATCATCCGCACGTTCAAGTTGGCGTTGTCCCCCACGTTGATTTTTACCGCGTTTTCCGGAATAAATTTCGGCTCGG
>CABQAC010000252.1 GCA_902462035.1 uncultured Eubacteriales bacterium | reverse complement strand
TGGAAATCGGCTTGCAGGCGGGCGCGATGCTTGCCGCGCAGGTATGCCAACACCGGAAACCGGCTGGTTAAGGGGGCGGAGCTACCAGTTATTGACGATTCTTTGCTTTTCGCGCCGGGGAGCCCCTCATCCGGCCTCAAAGAGGGAATATCTCTTATTTTGCAGATACGGTTTTGCCGTTGATCCGTTTGTTGTTGATGGATTTGACGATGTGCTTTTTATGCTCCTTGGGTACGTCGATGGTCGTGTAGTCGCGCTTAATGTCGATGGCGCCAAACAGGCGGCCAGGCAGGCCGCTTTCCCCGGCAACGGCGCCTAAAATATGTTTTGGCGCGATTTTATCCATACGGCCGATCGAGATGGTGACCCGTTCCATTGGAACATTTTCGAAATTTTTTTCGGCCGCTGCATTGGGAAGCCGTTTTTTGCGCGGCAAAACCTTTGGAAAGGGATTTTCAAAATCGCGTGCCGTAACAGCCGGCACGTCCTCAGTCCCTTCTTTGACGCTTTTTTTTGCCAAAAACAGGTGCAGAAGGGTTTGGCATATTTCTTTTTCCGTCATTCCGCGCTGGAGCAACAGGTTCAGCTCCGGTTCGCAGCTGGCGCAGCTGTGGTCCTTGGAATACGCTTGCAATTCGTCCAGCAGCGCCGACACGTTCTTTTGTTTGATTTCCGCCACCAGGGGCAGCGGCATTTTGGTGATCACCGATTTTGTGTAACGGGCAATGCCTTGCAGCGCGCGGCGCTGTCCCGCGCCCTCGACCAGGGTAAAGGAGCGTCCCTCCTTCCCAGCCCGGGCGGTACGGCCGATCCGGTGTACGTAATATTCATAATCGTCCGGCAAATCGAAATTAAAGACGATGTCGATGTCGTTGACGTCGATGCCCCGGGAAGCCACGTCGGTCGCCACAAGTATTTGAATGTTGCCGTTTTTGAACCGGTTCATGACCTGGGTGCGCTGCGCCTGCTTCATGTCGCCATGGAGCGCTTCCGCCGGGTAGCCCATGGTTTGCAGGCTGGCAACCAATTCCTCCACCCGTTTGATGGTGTTGCAAAAAATAAGAGACAACTTGGGCTGATAATACTGCAGCAAAAGGGAAAGGGCGTTTTTTTTGCGGCCCGGCGCAACCTCAAAATAGAACTGTTCAATGGTGGAAACCGTCATCTGGCTGCTTTGAATTTTCACCATTTGGGGATCTTTTTGATATTTACCGGTAATTTCAAGAATTTCCCTGGGCATGGTGGCGGAAAACAAGAGGGTCTGCCGCGATTCCGGCGTTTCAGACAGAATGGTTTCGATGTCCTCCCGGAACCCCATGTTGAGCATTTCATCCGCCTCGTCTAAGACGGCCATTTTTAGACCGGTCAGCTTTAATGTTTTGCGCCGCAGGTGGTCCATAATCCTGCCCGGCGTGCCGATGACGATTTGGCAGCCGCTGCGCAGCAGCGAGATTTGCCGGCTGATGGGCTGGCCGCCATAAATGGGGACGACATGCAGCCGGTTTTTGTATTTCGCAAATTTGTGAAGTTCCCCTGCCGCCTGCATGGCAAGCTCCCGGGTCGGGCATAGAATGAGCACCTGCGTTTGCCTTGGGTCAATGGCGTCATCCACCGTTTCGATGGCGGGCAGGCCGAAGGCGGCGGTTTTTCCGCTGCCGGTTTGGCTAAACCCAATGATATCTTTGCCCTGTAAAATTAAGGGAATGCTTTCCGTTTGGATGTTGGTTGCTTCCACAAAGCCCAGATCGGCAACAGCTTTTTTTGCTTCTTCCGAAATTTTGAGGTCATAAAATTTCATTCTTTTCCTTTTCCTTTTCTGATTCACGGTAATGGTTTTGACGGTTTGCAGCCCCGCGGGCCGTAAAGCGGCTTCGGCAGCGGTGCGGCGGAAGGCGCTTTTGGCGGGCAGGCAATGCGGGTAACACCGTTATATGGCCGAAAAAAAGACATCTGCCGCATTTAACGGCAGATGTTATTCCTAGCGTTAAACAATGTTTCCATATTATTATACCACATTTTACCGCGGTGCGTAAATGGTGAATGGCAAATTGGTGGTTTTCGCGGGCCAAATATTATTTTTTCCGCTTGTATTGATAAGGCTTAAGGCGATTCAAAGAATTTTGGCTTTATCATTTGTCATCCGGTAAAAAAGAGAAACGCCCCAAGCGCCAACGGCGCTTGGGGCGTTTTTAAAAAACGATGGAGTAAACCTTATTTTGCGTTCTTTTGCTTGATCGCGGCCTGCGCGGCGGCAAGGCGGGCGATCGGCACGCGGAACGGCGAGCAGGAAACGTAGTTCAGCCCAATATTGTGGCAGAACTCCACCGAGCTCGGGTCGCCGCCATGTTCGCCGCAGATGCCCAGTTTGATGTCGGGACGGGTGGAACGGCCCAGTTCGGCGGCCATTTTCACCAGCTTGCCAACACCCTTCTGGTCCAGGCGGGCAAAGGGATCGGATTCGTAAATCTTGGTGTCATAGTAAGCGTCCAAGAACTTGCCGGCGTCGTCACGGCTGAAGCCGAAGGTCATCTGGGTCAAATCGTTGGTGCCAAAGCTGAAGAATTCGGCTTCGGTAGCGATTTCATCGGCCGTAATCGCGGCGCGGGGGATTTCGATCATGGTGCCCACATGGTACGCCATCTGGATGCCGGAATCGGCGATCAGCTTATCGGCGGTACGGGTGACCACGTCCTTGACGTATTTCAGTTCCTTGATTTCGCCCACCAGGGGAATCATGATCTCGGGAACCACATGATAGTCGGGGTGGCGCTTGTTCACCGCGATGGCGGCTTGAATCACAGCAGTGGTCTGCATCTCGGCAATTTCCGGATAGGTGACAGCCAGACGGCAGCCGCGGTGGCCCATCATGGGGTTGAACTCGTGCAGGCTGGCAATAACGGCCTTCAGGTCGGCAACGGTGATGTTAAGCTCGCCGGCAATTTCGGCAATGTCCTCTTCCTTGGTGGGCAGGAACTCGTGGAGCGGCGGGTCCAGGAACCGGATGGTAACCGGGCGGCCTTCCATGGTTTCGTACAGGCCCTCAAAATCGCCCTGCTGCATGGGCAGCAGTTTCATAAGCGCGGTCCGGCGGGCGTCCTCGGTCTTGGCCACGATCATCTCGCGCATGGCTTTGATGCGGTCGGCTTCGAAGAACATATGCTCGGTGCGGCAAAGGCCGATGCCCTCGGCGCCGAAACGGACTGCCTGGGCGGCGTCGTTCGGGGTGTCGGCATTGGTGCGGACCTGGAGCTTGCGGAACTTGTC
>CABQAC010000251.1 GCA_902462035.1 uncultured Eubacteriales bacterium | reverse complement strand
CTTTTCCCCATACAACCGCATGGCAAGGGTGTCCTCCCCCAGTTTGCAAGGGTAGTGGCCCAGCCGCATGGTGCCGCCCAATTGACTGATATCCTTTTGTTCGGGCATCAGGTCGATGACCGGATACGGGGTCTCCGGAGCAATTTCGGCGCTGTGGGCGTTTTGAAGCCCCGCCACATTGCGGGCAAACTCCACAATGGCAAGCTGCATGCCAAGGCAGATGCCCAGGAAGGGGATCTTGTTTTCCCGGGCGCAGCGGATAGCGGAAATTTTTCCTTCGATCCCGCGTTGGCCAAACCCGCCCGGCACCAAAATGCCGTCCACGTCGCCCAACAGGGACGCGGCGTTTTCATCGGTCACCGATTCGGAATCCACCCATTTGATTTTTACGTGGACATGGTTGCTGATGCCGCCGTGGTTCAGCGCTTCCACCACGCTGAGATAAGCGTCGTGCAGGGTGATGTATTTGCCCACCAAGGCGATTTGAATGCTTTTCTCAATGGATTTGGCCGTGTTGACCATCATAATCCATTCGGTTAAGTTGGGTCCGCCGCAATCGATACGCAACAGCCGGCAGACCGTGTCGTCCAAATGTTCGGCTTTCAGCGCCAGCGGCACCTCGTAAAGCAGGGATAAATCCAGATTCTGTACCACGCAGCTTTCCGCCACATTGCAAAACAGGGCGATTTTCCGTTTTTGATCTTCGTCTATGGGCGTTTCGGACCGCAGGACGATAACGTCCGGCTGGATCCCGATGCTCAGCAGTTCCTTAACGCTGTGCTGGGTGGGCTTGGTTTTATGTTCATGGGAGGCCGAAAGGTACGGCACCAGCGTCACATGCAGAAAAACGCAGTTGGAACGGCCCACCTCCGCCGCGAACTGGCGGATCGCCTCCAGGAAGGGAAGACTTTCAATGTCGCCCACCGTACCGCCGACTTCCACAATGGAGACGTCGGCATTTTCGTTCCCCGCGCTGATGCAGGACTTAATCTCGTTGGTGATGTGGGGAATCACCTGGACCGTGCCGCCACCGTAATCGCCGTTGCGCTCCCGCTGGATAACCTTCCAGTAGACGCGGCCAGATGTCACGTTGCTGTTTTGGCTTAGGCTTTCGTCGATGAACCGTTCATAATGGCCCAAATCCAGGTCGGTCTCCGCGCCGTCGTCGGTGACAAAAACCTCGCCGTGCTGGATGGGATTCATGGTTCCCGGATCGATATTCAAATACGGGTCGAATTTCTGCATCGTGACCCGAAGCCCGCGCGCCTTGAGCAGACGGCCCAGGGACGCGGCCGTAATCCCCTTGCCGAGCCCGGATACAACGCCGCCCGTGACAAATACGTACTTTGTCGGCATAATCTTCCAACCTTCCTTGTTTCGTTTTATCATCCTGCCCCCGCCGGATCCCCCAGGGGGACGAAAGAACAGAAAAAAGGGCATCCGTATGCGGGACGCCCTTTATAATTATATGCCCACGCCAGTGGCTTGTCAACGTTAAAATCCTGTCTTTTTGCCGGAAATCACAGATTCGCGTCGAGGATATCTTCGTAAATTCCGTCCAGCCGCGGCCCGGTTTCCTGCGCAATAATTGCGCCGTCCTTGAACACCAGCACCGTCGGTATGCTGCGGATGCCGTAGCGGTCGGCCAGCGCCAGTTCCCGCTCCACATCCACTTTGGCGATAACCGCCTTGCCCGCGTATTTTTCGGCTAACCGGTCCACTGTTGGCGCAATCAAGGCGCAGGGAGCGCAGCCCTCCCCGTAAAAATCCGCCAAAACCAGGGAATTGTCCCGGATCAGGGAATCCAGGTCGCCCGCCGAAGCAGGGATCGCTTTGTTATCCATTGGGAATCATCAAGCCTTTCCGCGCCCTGTGCGCATATGGGTTCTGACCGAAATGGATAAAACGTCCCCTTCTGCTTTTCCTTAACCCGGGAATACAGTCCGGTACTGCTGGATACAGGTTTCGATAATCCGCAGCGCGTCCGCCCTTCCCCGCACCTGGGTGACAATGGTATCGACGTGCTCCAGGGTTTTGTACACCTCGAAAAAGTGGGAAATTTCATCAAAACGATGCGCCGGAATATCCACGACGTCCCGGTACCCGTTCATCGACGGATCCCGAAACGGGATGGCGATGATTTTTTCGTCGGCTGACGCGTCATCCACCATCTCGATCACGCCGATGGGATAGCACTTCACCAGGGTCAGCGGCGCGATTTCCTCCTGGCAAAGCACCAGCACGTCCAGCGGGTCGCCGTCCCCCGCCAAGGTACGCGGAATAAAACCGTAATTCGCGGGGTAATGGGTCGATGTGTACAGCACCCTGTCGAGGATCAGCATGCCGGTCTCTTTATCCAATTCGTATTTATTCTTTCCGCCTTTTTGAATTTCTATGCACGCAATAAATTCTTCCGGCCGAATCCGGTCCTGCGCGATATCATGCCAAATATTCATCTTGAAACCCCTTTCAAGCGGTGCGGCCGTTCAGCCCGCGCTTTTGTATTCCAGCACGTCGACAGAGCGGATTACCACGTCCTGCAGCGGTTTGTTGGACCGGGAATCGGTGGACACCGCGGCGATTTTATCCACCGTGTCCATTCCGGCAAACACCTGGCCAAATACCGTATGATTGTAGTCCAAATGAGGCGTCCCGCCGTAGGTTTTATAAGCGCCGATGACTTCCTTGGTATAGCCGCGGCTAGCAGCGGCGCTATACATGGACTTGATGTAACTAGCGCCGGTGGTTTGGGCCTGCACCACAAAAAATTGGCTGCCATTGGTATTGGTTCCCCGGTTGGCCATAGACAAAGCGCCCCGCAGGTTATGCAGCTCCCCGCTGAACTCGTCCTCGAAGTATTTTCCCCAAATGCTTTCTCCGCCCGTTCCGTTGCCCTCGGGATCGCCGCCCTGGATCATAAACTGGCTGACCACCCGGTGGAACAGCACCCCATTATAATAACCGTTTTGGGCGTGAATCAAAAAGTTTTCCACCGCTTTGGGCGCCTGTTCCGGGAAAAAACGAACGGCGATATCGCCAAAGTCGGTGCGCAAGACCGCCACCGTCTCCCCATCCTCCGGCAGCTTCATCTGCGCGGGTGCATCGCCGTCCGCCAGACACGGCGCCGGCGTCATGTCTCCCGTACCGACCAGTTGCCCCTTGGGCTCCACCTTAGCGCCCGTTTTTGCGCAGCCTGCGGCCGTAGCCGCCATGATCAGGCAAACCGCCAGGCAAAGCACTCTTTTCATCTTGATAATCAGTCCTTTCTGTGT